>JBASOE010000053.1:0-2294 GCA_049657925.1 Anaerolineaceae bacterium | reverse complement strand
GCGGTCGTTTGGGGTCATAGGGACGGGTGTAAACCTCCAAAACGTCTTCCCTATTACACACAAAATCCGCATCGGCTTTGGACGCAATACACCCTTCTTCTTTCAGCCAAGGCTTAAGTGCGTTTTTTTTGAGCGTGTTACGGATCGTTTCATGCGAAACGCTCTCCACAATCTCCAATTTCACAAAACGATCTTGCAACAACCTTAGCGTCCACCACGTGTATCCATTGGGAGCTTTCGAGCAGGCTCATGCAATCAAATGGGCTTCGGCTTTACCATCTAAACAATGTTCATATTCCCGATCCGGCTTTTTCTGAGTGAGGGCTTTCCCCAATCCACCTTCCGTATATGCTTTGTGGACCGTGGTGACCGTTACTGAATGGGTATCCAGAGCGTCGCAAATCGCCTTGGACGTCCAATTCGGCCCGCCTTCACTGCAATCGGATTTGAGCAGAATCCTGATCCTCGTTAATTTTCGGGCTGAAGCATTGCCTGACGATATTAGTTTTACAAGGTTCGAGCATTCTTCGGAGGTGAGATATACAAAGTTTTTCTGGTACATTTTCATGTCCTTGAGAGAGTTTCTCTCTCAAGTTACATGCTTCTTGCCTACGCAAAGAGTGTACTTTGACTAACCAGTACTATGGTTGTTATACACAAACATTCACTTCATCGCTCCAACCTCCTATAATAAAAAGAAAACAAGAGGTAATCATGGAATACAGACGTTTAGGTAAAGCTGGAATAAAACTATCGGAACTCTCTTTCGGTTCCTGGGTAACTTATCACAACCAGGTCGACATCGAGAAAGCCAAATCACTGATGGCCGCGGCTTGGGATCGCGGGGTGAACTTCTTCGACAACGCAGAGGCCTACGCCGGTGGTGAGTCGGAAAAGATAATGGGTCAGGCGCTCAAAGAGCTGGGCTGGCCGCGTGAACAATACGTTATCTCCACCAAGATTTTCTGGGGTGGTAAGACCCCCAACGAACACGGGCTCTCCTTTAAACACATTATCGAGGGCGTCAATCGCTCCTTGCGCAACTTCCAACAGGACCATGTGGACCTGGTTTTCGCTCATCGCCCCGACCCTGAAACCCCCATTGAGGAGACCGTCAGAGCCTTTAACCAGGTAATCAACCAAGGCAAAGCCTTCTATTGGGGTACTTCCGAGTGGTCCGCCGCGGATATTCTTGAGGCCTCGCGCATCGCCAAGGAGAATAACCTGATCGGTCCCAGCATGGAACAACCTGAATACAACCTGTTGCACCGTACAAAATTCGAAAAGGAATACGACGTGCTCTACAAGCAGCTTGGGTATGGCACCACCACCTGGAGTCCGCTTAAATCGGGCATGCTGAGCGGCAAATATCGCCACGGTACATTCCCGGAGGGCAGTCGCGCCAACCTGTCTGGCATGGAGTGGCTGAAGGAAATGTTTACTGACCCCGCCCGCGTGCAAGCCGTCGAAAACCTGCATGCTATTGCAGATGAACTTGGTGTTGGTCTGGCTCCCTTCTCAATCGCTTGGATCCTCAAGAATTCCAACGTATCAACGGTGATTTTAGGTGCCAGTCGACTGGAGCAATTGGAAGAAAACTTCAAAGCACTCGACATCGTACCCATGCTGACCGATGATGTAATGGCAAAGATCGAGAAAGCTCTCGTGGGCTATCCGGACGATTTGAAAGTCAATTAAATTTAGAGAAAGCTATCCAATTACGATTTAAGCTCGTCCTCCTCGGCGCTGGCCTCGCCCAGCGCCTTGGCTTGGGCTTCACGCCAGGCTTTCAGACGTGCAGCCACCTGGGCTTCAAAACCTATCTCAGAGGGATGATAGAAATGTGTATCGATCAGGTTGTCGGGTAAGTATTGTTGCCCAACCCAGTGACCATCGAAAGAATGCGGATAAAGATAGCCCTCACCATGTCCAAAGCCTTTAGCGTCCCGACTGGCGTCCATGAGGTGTATTGGCACGGGACCAGCGCCGTTCCTGGCGATTTCTTCCTGTACCGCCCAAAACGCGCCTACCGAATTGGATTTCGGCGCGGTGGCCAAATAAATGACCGCCTCGGAGATCGGGTACCAACCTTCAGGCATGCCAATATATTCAAAATTCTGTGCTGCCGCATTGGCCACCAGGATGGCGTTGGGGTCGGCCATACCGATGTCTTCACTGGCGAGAATGATCAAGCGCCTGAGCACAAAACGCGGATCCTCCCCCGCCAGCAGCATTTTGGTCATCCAATACAGCGCCGCGTCCGGGTCAGAGCCGCGTACGGACTTGATAAAAGC
>JBASOE010000052.1:0-17386 GCA_049657925.1 Anaerolineaceae bacterium | reverse complement strand
TGCACCATGCCGATTCCGGTGGCGATCGCATCTTTGGGTGAGCCAAAACTGACATGCTTGCCGTTCACGATGATCGTGCCAGAATTGGGTTTGTAGAGGCCTGTCAGCACGTTCATCAGGGTACTTTTGCCGGCTCCGTTCTCGCCAAGGAGGGCGTGGATTTCACCTTTTCTGAGGGTGAAGTTCACGTGGTCATTGGCCAAAACGCCAGGGAAGCGCAGCGTGATGTCTTTCATTTCGACCGCGAGGGTCTCTGTGGGCGTCTCTTGAAGTGTCATAGGCGGGACTTTTCCTAAGATAAGAAGGATGGCTCAGTTGAGCCATCCTCCATTGATATTTTGTTCGGTTTAAAGGTCGGGTAATTCTGCAGTAATATTCTTGTTCCACCAATACATCCCAACTCCATTAGAGCAGGGGGCATCTGGTTTCACGAAACAATCCAAATCTACTTGCTCGAGTGACTCACCATCTGCTAATACTTCATTCCCGAGGTTGTCGGTGATGGGGCCTTTGAAGACATCGAAACGGGTGAATTCGCCAGCCAGCATTTTGGCAACGAGGTCTTTGACCATTTGCAGATCTTCCGCAGGCAGGTCAGCCACACCGGGCATCAGGGTTTCGCCTTCCATGAAGCCGAGCAGACCGAGACCGCCAGAGTCACCATCGAAGTAATCCCAGGTGCCCTTCCAGGTGCCAGCGCGGGAACCTTCCACGATCTTGCCGTAGATAGGGCCCCAGTTCCAGTACATGGAGGTCAAGCAGGTGGGCAGGGTGCAGTTACCGCTGTAGTCATAGGTGATACCCCATTTGCCTTCAGGGGCGGCAATGGCGGGGGCGGGGGTGTCAGCACCGGTCATGACGACCTGGGCACCGCCATCAAAGAGCGACTTGGCACCTTCCTGTTCGAGGATCGGGTCATGCCAGGTGTTAATGAAGCGCACGTCAATAGTGCAATCGGGACAGGTCTTCTGCACACCGAGCGCGAAGGCATTACCGAGGCGCAGTTCTTCAGGAATTGGGAAGGTGGCCATATAGCCAATCTTGGGATTGCCATCTTTCACAGCACGAGACCCAGCCAGCATGCCAGCAAAGTACTTGATGTTTTCCATGGCGCCCATCAGATTGCCAAAGTTGGCTTCATTGGATTTGTAGCCGGAAATGTGAATGAAGTCAATATCGGGAAACTCGGTGGCAACCACTTCGGTAGCGTCCATGAAGCCGAAGGAGGTGGTGAAGATCACATCAAAACCCTTGCGGGCGAGTGAACGGGTCACCTGTTCGGCGTCAGTGCCTTCCGCAACGTTCTCAACGTAAGCGGTGTGGACGTCTTTGACATTGTCCTGAACCCACATGCGGCCTACATCATGCGACTGGGACCAGCCACCATCATCGTGGGGGCCGACATAGACCCAAGCGACGTTGTAGCAGCCTTCGATGGGGGCAGGCACCTGGTAGGTACCAACGGCTTCAGAAGCGGTGGCGGCTGAGCAGTCGACTGCAGCAGGCGCGGCGGGTTCGGCTGGAGCGGCAGGGGCTGCGCAAGCAGCCAGAACAAAGGACAAGACGATCAAGAGACTAAACAGGGCGGTAATTTTTTTCATAATTTCTCCTTTTTTGGATTGGAACCGTATAAGAATTGCAGATGGGAAAATTGGAACGGCGTTGGCGATGCTTTCTCCTTTCATAGGTGGGAGACAGAAAAATGCCTAAGAATGTCAGGCTTTATTTTACTTCAAAACCTGCCATTTATTGTTAAACTTTCTTCTTTGGGATGGGTGAGTAACAACAGAATCTAATATGCATGTAACCACTATTGATGATCAACAAAAACCGCAATACAGACAAAGCGGGGAGGCTTGTTTGTGAGTTGTTGTGAGGCGAGAGTTCAAGTCGCGATCGCGATGGTCATGTGGACCGTAACCCGACAGTCACTGGTGTTTATGCTGGGTGTTGTTGGGTTACCCTCCGGGGAGATGGTTAGTAAATGATGATACTTGGTTGCTGCACCGCAACCTAAGTGATAACGCCCATGCCAACCTATAACCCCAGATTCTTTAAGAATCAGGCTTACCACCTTTAAGGTGGTAAGCCTGTAATTCGAATCTAAGTTGAAGTCTACTGAATTACTGACCGCAGACGACGTCGGCGTGGTTGCCATCACCGTAGATAACACTGGCGCCAAGAGTGGCCTGGAAGAGCTGGCTGATATCACCAACATTCAGGTTGTAAGCCTTGTCGATGACGCTGAGTCCTTCCTGATATACGGTGATCTTGGGCAAGGCAGCACCGTTGATGGCTGTGACCAATTGGCCTTTTTGCCAGCAAACAGCGGCGTTATCAATATTACCGGTCTTGATCAGCTGAATGACATCAGGGGTCAGGCTGGTACCCGTGTTGAAGCCTTCCACACTGACCACACCTTCCGGGGTGATGTCGACGTTCACAAGTGTCGCCAGATCAAGCACCAATGGTTTGCTGATTTCTGAGCTCTTGCGAATGGCAACTTCCACATCCGCTTTCGCCAGCCAATCTTCTGCGCGAGTCTGGTCGATTAAGGGCATGGCACCATAGCTGTCAACCATACCATACAAGAAAGTTCGGGAATCTTTGTCCCAGTCTAACTTGGCGAGGTTGGCTGAGTCAACCATCAGGTTCAACTGCTGGCCATCAACCTTGACGTTCAAATCTGCAAGAGCGCCAAGCATCCCATAGACTTCATCCTGAAGCGCAGGCAGACCCAATTGTTTTAGCTGTCCTTCAGAGAAGCCACCTAAAGAATAGGTTTTCGCATTTGGATCATAGGTCACATCAATGAAGACATGGTTGGTTGAGCCTTCTTGAGCAATTCCTTCAGCCGTTGCCGCAAGAGGTTTCTGGCTGAATGTGATCCCCATAACAATCAGGAAGGTGAGTAAAAAAGCGACTAACGGACGATATTTATTCATGATTTTGCTCCTTCGAATTTTGATGCTTGGTTTACTTTGACTGACAATAAACATTTTCCTAATTTGCGGTAATGATGACGGTCAATTTTAAACGGATGGTATGGTAAAGCGCTTGGACGAGGGGCATAGGTAACTGGCGGGTAATTTTGTCAACTGCACTTTGTGGATCAGGAGGTGCCATGTACTTTTCAGCAAGATCCAGAGTGTTCTGCATCGATTTGGGCGTATAGTCAATAGCCGCGATTGAATTTTCGTCAGCTACTGCCTCAATATGACCATTGGTGATCAGAGTCAACTTCATCTCATCAGATTCTGTAGCTTTGACAAGTGTATAAAGCTGATTTTCCGGACCGATTTGCATGCGATAGGTTGGCAATGGGATGGCAGGTCTGCCGAAGAGGAGATAAACCCCGTAGACCACAGCCATGACTCCAAGAGTGATTAAGACGGTCTTCAAAACGGGTCTCACAGGGGTCTCACTCCTTTCGGATTGGCTCGAAACTTGCTACGTTTTCTACTGCAAATACTATTATACATTGAGTCAACCCTTTTTGGGTAATTAATTGTGAATCAAATTCGTATTAATTACCCATTATTCGGGTTTATTGTGTGAGTCTTGCTTCTTGAATAGATTCTGCAGTTCGCCTGCCACTTTACCGACTGCTGACTTCCGTTTTTCGGGTGGTTGAGTCTTGATGTCGTCGACAGTTTCATCAATTTCCGTTTGAACAATCTCGCCAGCTTCTTCGATTTTTTCTCCTGCCTGCTGCAAGAATTCTTTAACTTCCTTCTCGCCCTTGCTGTTCCACCAGGAACTTACTTTACCAACTGCTGACTCAACCCCTTGTTTAATGTCCTCAGCTGCGTCTTTAAGCTCACTCCCGCTTGCCTCTGATTTCGGTTCTTCAGGGGGTGGGGGTGGGGCCTGATAGGGATATTGTTTGGGAGCTTCATTCCAGGAATTGTCTGACGAAGTTTGTTTGGGTTGCTCTGACATGTTTTCCTCCGATTTATGACTCGTTGTGCTTAAATGGAGAGTGCCAGCGCGAACGCGCCAAGCACTCCTGCTTTTCCTTCAAGTGGTGAACGCACCACAAAGTTTTCCATGCCGGCTTTCAGGGGTTCAAGCTGCATATAGCCGTTCAGTGAATGCGATAATTTCTGATGCACCAGGGGTAGCAGTTGGGTTTGAGACATAACGCCTCCGCCGAGGATGACCCGCTCGGGGCTGAGCATGCAAACAGTATTATGCAGCGCGGCGGCTAAATAGCCCGCTTCGAGCTCCCAGGCTGGATGGTTTGGGGTGAGGTTTCTGGCGTTGGTATGCCAGCGTTTTTCCATGGATGTTCCCGAAGCCAAGCCTTCCAGACAGTCACCGTGGAATGGGCAAGAACCCTCGAATGGATCAGCCGCATGGTTGTGGGGTATCAGCATGTGCCCCAATTCACCATGCAGAGCGCCGTGGACAAGCTTGCCGTCCAGGATAACCCCCCCGCCAATGCCGGTGCCAACTGTGTAATAGACAATGTTTTTCAAACCTTTGCCAGCTCCCCAAATTTGTTCAGCCAGCACCGCGCCATTGACGTCGGTGTCAAAGGCTATGTGCAGTTTAAGTCGATCCGTGAAAAAACCTACCACATCCACCTGGGACCACCCTGGTTTGGGAGTGTTGAGGATGCGACCGTAACTGTCGGAGCCTGGGATGGGGTCGAGCGGACCGAAGCAACCAATACCAAGAGAGGTCAATTGGCCAAGAGAGACGTTTTCTTCAAAGAATTGCGAGCAGGAACCCAGCGTTGCTTCAGGGGAGGTGGTGTCGCAGCGGGACTCTGCCAGTATTTGGCCGTCCTCGTTCACGATCGCGTAAACAAATTTTGTGCCCCCACCTTCAATCGCACCATAGAGTTTCTTACGCACAAGCCGCTCCTTTATTGGTGTTAATCATACCATTTAAGGGTGTTGGAGTAGAGGCTTACCATTCATTGTGTCGGGTTTCGGTCCGTCAAGATATCCAGATTCCGATTGTCTTGTCCCTGCACCCACCTAAAGGCGGCAGGCTGACCGCTTGGGATTGCTAATGACTGGTCATGTGGTTGTGGTGAAGCGACAATTGCTGTTGGATAGACCAATGTGCAGTGGAGCGCCACACAACATCAATTTAATTTTGTCGGATTACTTTCCGCTAATTCATCTTACATCGACTATGCGTTGTCCTTCCACCGCGACCTACAAGCGAACAATAACAATCCAATATATAAGGAGCGAATTTCCACGACTGTGGCGGGCAAGGTAAAATTGAGGACATGGCAAGTCGCTTTCAGGTCATTCTCAGCCAACTCACCCCGCCGGCTCAGCGTACCAACGTGCTGGAGCGTGAGCGGGTGACCAAACTGCTCAGACAATCGCTAAACTATCCACTGACGGTGCTGGTGGCTGGTACGGGTTATGGCAAGTCCACCTCGATCCTCTCGTTCATCGAAATGCTGGACATTCCCGTGTTTTGGTACTCCGTCTCTGCCACCGATCGTGACCCTCAGGTCTTTCTGGCTAACCTATTCACCGCACTCAACCAGAAAGGTGCCAAACTGGGTCAGGAAGCTCTGCGCATCCATGAGGGCAGTGATATCGATCCGCTCGATAGCCTGGTGACTCTGGTCAACACGCTTTCCACCCAACTCAGCGCCCCGATCCTGTTTGTTTTGGACGATTTTCACGCAGTTACTCAGTCGTGTGACGTGATGAAACTGATGAATTGGCTGATCGAACACCAACCCGCTCATTTACACCTTCTAATCTCCTCACGCACCGTACCTGAATTTGCCTCGATGAATCAGCGGCGGGTAAAGGGACTGGTACTGGAACTTGGCCCAGAGCAGCTCACCTTTACACCATCCGAGATCCGTGCGCTTTTTGAGCGGGCATATCATGTAGAGGTCGATGAGAATGACGCGCAAGCGCTCTACGATCGCACGGAAGGGTGGGCGATCGTATTGCAAATGATCTGGCAGTCGCTGCGTACAAACCCGAATGCGAACCTGAACAAGCTGCTTGAAGATGAAAGCGATTCGCGCACGCATTTGTTCGAATATCTGGCCGATGAAGTACTCGACCAGCAACCCCCCGAAGTTCAGAACTTTCTGCTCAGAACATCCATCCTATCCCTGTTGGATAGCGACCTGTGTGATTTTTTGATGGATTCACAAAACAGTATCGACGTACTGACGGAGCTGTACCGTTCCAGCCTCTTTCTGGAACAGTTGCGGCCGGGTTTTTATCGTTACCACCACATCTTCAGGGAGTTTTTACAGAGTCACTTGCTGCAAAATCCTGAGCTTGCGCGTGAACTGCACCGCAAAGTAGCCAGTTACATGACCGCTCATGAGTTTTGGGAAAGGGCAATTGCCCACCTGTTGAGCGCAGGCGATTACCGCCAGGTGGCCATGTTGCTTAATGAAGTTGGACCACCCATGGTGCAATCTGGTCGTTATGAGTCTCTGCAATATTGGATCGGGGAGCTTCCTGACGAAGTGCGCACGCAACATCCCTGGATTTACTTTTTGCTCGGCGAAATCGAGCGCTATACCAACCAGTTTGATCAGGCTTTGGATAATTACCGGGCTGCTCAAAGGGCTTACCAGGCGCGCAACAATCGTTGGGGGGTCAGCCAGGCGCTGCGTGGGCAGGCGCAGGTCTATCTGGACACAATCAGGCCTGTAAATGCCAGTGCCTTGCTCGAAAAAGCGCTTGAACTGCTCAATCCGCAAGAGTCGCGCGCTGAAATTGCCGAATTGTTGACACAACTGGCAGAGAATCAAGTTAACCAGGGTTTGCCTGACCAAGCTGCGGAGTCACTGCGGCGTTCCCGTGAATTGGGTTCTGGAAATCGCGTTAATCAAGACTTTATCGAAGCCCGTCTGATGCTTCGCACGGGTCGTTTGGCTGAGGGAATTGCGCTGCTCTCCGGTTTGGAGAGTAGCAGCGATGATTCGACGCGGCCGCAACGCTTCCATCGCGAGGCTTCGGTTTTGCTCTCGCTTTTCTATAGTTTCAATGGTGAAATCGACCATGCCCTTTACTATGCCCGCAAAGGAGATAACACTGCCAAAACGCTTGGCTCGGTTTTTGTGCACAGCGTAGCCCAAATGCGCCTCGGGCATGCTTTACAACTTTCCGAGAGGGAACCAAGAAACCACGAGAAGTTCGAACATATTTACAATCTCTATGACGAATCGATTAAGGGGGTTGATATTGTGCGCATCCATGTCGAACCACTTTGGGGCATGTGCCGACTACTCGGTTTTGAAGGTCAGACGGAGCGCGCACGCCAGGTGGCTGATGAGTCTTTGGCGATTGCCAGTGCCGCAGGAGATGAATGGATCGGCGTGTTGATCAGGTTGTCGTTAGGTGCCAGCCTGGCAGTAGCCGGGGAGTACGAAGCGGCCAATCGGATTCTGGGTCTGGCTGAAACAGGCGCAACGCGTGTTAAGGATACGCTTTCGCAAACGGCTGCCCATCTCTGGCTGGCCTATACTGCTCGTAAACAGGGTTTTGTAAACTCAGCAGCAATCTGGCTTGAGCAGGCCATGAAAAATGTCAGCCGTTTTAGCTATGAATTTCTATTTACCAAACCGACCATGCTGGGCAGTAGTTATCCGATCGATTTTGTGCCCTTGTTGATTCTGGCGCGGCAACTCGACATCGCGCCGGAGGGCACTCAAAAATTGCTAACCGAACTTGAGATAGGCGAGATCAGCTATCACCCTGGGGAGAGTCTGACAATCAACTTGTTGGGTGTTTTTGAAGTGAGACTGGGGCGCAGGCTGCTTGAGGCGGAGGTCTGGAAGCGTGAGAAATCCCGCCAACTGTTGCAACTTCTGGCGGCAGCTGGCGATGTTGGACTTTCCCGCGAAAAGGTTTGCAGCATGTTATGGCCGGACGCAGACACTGCCACGGCGGCGAATCATTTTAAGGTTGTGATGAACGCGCTCAATCAGGCGCTTGAACCGCATCGCCCTACTGGCGAGCCAGCTTTCTTCGTTATTCGACGGCAGGATCAGTATTTGCTCAATCCCGCAGCTCAGGTTGCCCTGGATTATCAACGTTTTGAGAGGCTTTGTAAAAGCAGTGAATTTGAGGATCACAAAGCAGCCTTGGGTTTGTATCGGGGGCGCTTTTTGGAAGGGGAGATTACACAGGAATGGTACGCCAGCGAGGAGCAATACTTCCATCAGCTCTACATCGAAACCAGCCGGCGTGTGATCGAGCAATTTATAAAAGAAGGCAAGCTCGAACGCGCTTTGGATCAGGCTGCGCAAGTGCTCAAAACCGACCCGATTTTTGAGGCTGGATATATCTATCAGATGAAGGTTTACGCGCTGCTTGAAAACCCCGCCATGGTCACACAGGTTTACCGACAAGCCAGGCAGGTCTTTGAGCGGGTTTATGGCGAAGAACCACCTGAAGAGCTGGTGAAGCTCTACCAAAGGCTGAGCAAAGGGTAAGTTCGGCAGGCATTTTTGAAGGTAGCGGCACGACACGTCGTGACTGCTTACATGGACTAATCATTGAGATAGAGACCACCTACTCGTACTTCAGTGCGTTGACCGGGATCATGGTGGCGGCGTTGAGCGCGGGGTAGAGCCCTGAGAGCAAGCCAACTACCGTGGCGAAACCGACACTAAATATCGGCAGCCAAAAAGGCATGGCTGTTGCAATCGTCGTGCCGGTTCCCATCATTCCCCCACTCTGGCTGGAAAGATATGAGCTCGAATATACATTAATCAAGGCGCAGATCAGCCATCCCAAGCCTGCTCCGCCAATCCCTCCCAGAAAGCCAATGCCAGCTGCCTCCCCCAGAAAGATGGACAGCACGTTGTTGTTGGTTGCGCCGATGGCTTTCATGATACCAATCTCGCGGGTACGCTCCAAAATCGACATGGTCATGGTGTTGGCAATGCCAATGGCGGCTACCAGCAGCGCGATCGCACCTATGGCACCGAAGACCACTTGCATGATGGTGAAGAAAGAGTTGATGCCTTCCACAGTTGACTGAGGCGTATAGGCCTGATAACCCATGTCATTGATCTGTTCGCTGATCTCGACCGTGTTTTCGGGACTGACTGCACGCACTACCACCCGGTCGTAGCCTTGTTTATTACGATCAATTTTCCTGCCAGCAGCCCAATCATTCCACTGCCTCATCATCGATTCCGGCACGTAAATCATACTATCGGATTCTCCCTTGGTCTCCTTGAGCACGCCAACTATTTCCATATTAAAACTGCGCTGGGTCATCGTGCCATCATCGGACCACTTCTGGAGTGTAACCTTGAGGGTTTCCCCAAACAACTCGGGGGGTTCAAGCGGGGGGTCGTCCGGCCGCTGCTGGGGGTTATAGAAATTACGCGCTATCCAGGAGCCAACAATCATCTGATTTTTTTCCAGCGTGGTAACACCCTGGCTGGCTTCGAGCCCCATATCTTTCAAATCCGCCACGTTCACGCTGTTCATGTTGCCCCAGGTGGCCAATTTGTCGTACTTGATCTCAGAGCCGCCCTGGAACATGGTGAACACGATCACCCTCTCAACATCGGGGATGGATTCGAAAGCAGCGATTGCGTCGGGGGTAAGCTTCTTGATGTCTTCCTCGGTGATTTGCATGGGTCCATTGCCCTTCATTTCAGGGTAACCCGGATAAACCTGGATGCTGGAGAGGTCGCTAATACCCCACAACGAGTTGGTGGCGTTCTGTTGCAGGCCTGCGCCAAGCGAAACCAGCGTCACCACAGCAGCGGTGCCGATCACCACCCCAATGGCGGTCAGCACCACACGGCCTTTGCGGCGACCGAGATTGTCGATGATCACACTAATCAGATCGATGAAACGCATTGGTTCTCCAGATTTTCTTTTTGACGACTTCTCAAGCGCTTGTTAGCCCTTGGGGAGGTAATTTTGCACGGGTTTTTGTTCTTCCTGCATGGGGGGCTCCTCGGTAGGCGTCTCACTCTTGTCGCCAAAACCGAAGAAGCTCTTGATGGCATCCCAAATCGTCGAAAAGAAACCTTTTTCTTCGACGGGCATCTCAGGCGCGGGGGATTCGCCACCGTTCGGGTTGGACGGATCTGTCATGATAGGGTTGCCAAATTCATCCAGCACTGGGTTGCCGTCGGGGCCAATGACTGGTTGCCCGCTTGGAAATTGCTCCATCGCAGTGACCGTGAGCTCTAATTGGGTGTTGTATGTGCGTAACTGGTTGAAATCGTCCGTGTAGCGAATCTCAATATCCAGCGGGATGGCACCCTCTTCGCTGGGGGTGTACATCACGTCCATGGTAAAGTAACCACCGGGATCGAGCATGCCAACCAACGCGGAATTCTCGGTCAATTCTCCGCTTCTGGCTCGCATGGTGGCATTGCCCAGCACGACCTGCTTTCGGGCTATGTTGGTGATCTGAATCGGTAATTGAGTAGGCATGCCGACACTCAACAAGCCAGGGTCGCGGTAGAAGGAGACTTCAAGTTGAGGTAAAGAGAACACCAGCATGGTGACTACGGCGTCATCCACGCGCCGCACACCCTTGGGGTCAGTATAGACGAAAGACAGTTTGAGCGGATAAGCGCCGGGCACGGTGGAAACGTTGACGACGAACTCGTTTTCTACAAGGGTGGTAGCCATGGAGGCGATGTCACCGATTAGCACCACGTTGGAACTGCCGATGGGGGCGAAGTTGGTCAGGTCACTCGCACCGCCGGTCGTGCCTGGCTGGGGAGTGCCTAACTCGTTGACCGAGGTGGTCGCGCCTCCGCCGTAAACCAGCGAGACCGATCGGGCAGTGACCGGACCGAGATTGTTGAGGGTCAGTTTAAGTTTAAAGCTGGAACCAGGCTGGAGCGGGTTGATGTCGGTCTCGACCTTGCTGACGACGATCAGCGGTCGTTCAACCGCGGGCGCGGTAGTTGGGGTGCGGGTGGGACCGACTGGCAGTTGGTTGATGCCGAGGGTGAAGGTGAAAGTATCATTGTAAGTGCCAACGTCATCAGAGTAGGAAACGGCAGCTTGAATCGTTCCAGAATACATCCAGGAGGCACTATCCGATACCTTAAAATGATGGCTCAGTGTCAGAGGTTGATTGTCCGCTGGTACGCTTTGCAGTGTGATGACACCGCCATCATACATGGGCGTGAACTCTGCGCTGCTGAAAGTGATAACCACATTACTTGCAGCCTTTCCCCCATTATTTTTGAGATACATCGTAAATAAGAAAACCTGCCAGGGGTCAACATTGTTACCAAAATCAGTCTCATAAGCATCAACATATAAGAGCGGGCGATCAGTCTGGTACGTGTCTTCCGCCAATACAGGCGTTGCAATCAGTCCCAGGCTGAGTATAAAAACGAGCGTCAGGGTCAGGAATTTTTGATTGGTTTTCATCGCGTCTCCGTCTTCTCAGCCTAATTGCTGAATAATTTCTTGGTATTGTTCTTCGCTTACACGTCGTCCATCGATCAGATGTACAACCTCTGTGGCAAAATTGAGCATACGGGGGTCGTGGGTGGCGACCACTACCGTTTTACCTTGATTGTGCAGGTCGTTGAGCAGATGCATGATGGCCAGTCCGCTGCTGGTATCCAGGTTGCCGGTGGGTTCATCTGCCAGAATCAGATCAGGATCATTGATCAATGCTCGTGAGATCGCCACGCGTTGTTGTTGACCTCCGGAGAGTTCGGTAGGCTTGTGCCCTATGCGATCTTCCATGCCCACCTTGGTCAACAATCCCTTCGCCCGCTCGAAGCGTTCTTTTTTGCGCACGCCTGAGAACCGCAGCGGAAAACTGACATTATCCTCCGCGCTCATGCTTGAGACCAGGTTGAAACTCTGAAAAACGAAACCCAGATTTTCTCTGCGGTAACGCGCCAAGGCGTTCTCATCCATGCTCTCAACTGACCTGCCACCCACGGTGATCGAGCCTGAGGTTAGCCTGTCCAGCCCGCCGATCAGGTAGAGCATGGTGCTCTTGCCCGACCCGGAAGGACCGATCAGTACCACAAAAGCGCTTTTTTGTATCTCCAGAGACACACCATCCAGCGCTTTTACCTCGGTTTCACCCATGTGGTAAATTTTGCGCAGATCGCGGATCTCAACGAAACAGTCACTCATCTGTCATATTCCATAGTTAGAAGTAGAAACCCCCGCCCGTACCGGAGAGTCCGCCCAGAACTGAACCTGCCAGGGCTGGCAGACCATACAACAGGAGCATGATGCCCAAGGCGATAAGGGCAGAACCGACTGCCTTGCTGGTCTTGAGCCCGGAGAGCGCCACCGTACCCATAATGACCAATACTGCGAAAAGGACCCAATAAGCATCCATAGCTCCCATTGCACCACGCAGGAAGGCCATGATGCCAGTAGCATCCGCGGGAATCCAGGCGGCGTGAGGGGGCAGGACTGTTTCAGCAGATTTATTAATCACTAAATTGAGAATTTGTACGATCACGCGCAGGATGAAAGGCACCATTGCCCAAGCCACCAGGTTGCCGTATCGTCCCTGGCTGGCGCGGCTGCCACGCAGCGTGAGGGTGAGGTGCAAAACGGAGGTAAAGAGCGCCCAGACGATCCAGAAGCCGGCGGCATCTTCGAGCGCTGGGAAGACGTAGATGAAGAGCGGAGAAAGCGAGTTCTGTTGGCTCTGGAAGTAGGCTTGTTGGTCCGTATCAGACCAATATTGGAAGTCGTCAGGGGGTTGCTGCATCGAGGCTTCGATAGTGGCACGCCGTACCGGCCCACCAATCACAGTAGCAACGAGTACGAGGATTGTGAGCACCAGCAGAGGCAAAAGCCAGACCGACTTTTCCGTGGCGACGACCTTTTCCATGGTGGACTTGGGGCGGATGAACATCCTGCCCAACCAGCCGACGTGCAGTTCCCTTTTTTCTTTCTTTTGCTTGTTCTTATTGGTTTCAATCGCTGTTTGATTCTGACTCATGACGCCTCTAATCATAGCAATACTGTGGTTGCATTTTAAATAGACGTTCTAAAGGACTGGTTTGTTCCGTAGATCGCGAACTTGGTGAATTATAGTCGTGATAGTTGTTTGGGCGTATTATCTGATGTAGGTTGGTGTGAAGAGACAACGCATGCGAATTAAAAGACAATTTGATAGACCGAAAACCGACATTACAGTGACCACCATAAGAATGTTGCATTGCTCTCAACCTACATGGCAAAACTCCTCTCATTGCTCTAATCGTACAAATATCTCTCCCCAACAGGTTAATGCTCTTATAATCAAGCCATCTCGCTCAAAAAAGGAGTTTTCCGTGAAGCAAGAACTGAAACAACACATCGAAAAACTGAAAACCAAAGGCGCGACCTACGCTGATGCGCGCTGGTATCCGAGGGAAGAAACCAACACGTTGATGATGCTGGACGGCAACCTGAAAGAGCTCAACGCTTCCTTCCAATCTGGTGTGGGCGTACGCGTGCTCTACAAAGGCGCCTGGGGCTTCTCCGCCTCGTCCGAAGTAGCCAATCTTGGACAGGTCTTCGAGCGCGCCTTTGATAACGCCCGCATCGCCGCTGAAAGGGTGACCTTCCCGGTGCGGCTGGCAGAAAAGGACGCCATCACCGCCGAGTTCCACAGCCCCAACCAGATCGACCCATTCACTGTACCGCTGGAAGAAAAAGTTGCCCTGCTCAAACGGCTGGATGAAAAACTCAACCAGACCGGCGTCGCCCGGCGCATGTCCTGGATGGATTTCACCCGCAAGCAGATCGTTTTTATCGACTCGGAAGGCTCTGAGATCGAGAAGAACATTATTGAGGTCTTTCCCGGCATCCGCGTGATGGGTCTGGACCCCGACGGTGCTATGCAAAGTCGCAAGTATCAGCCTGCAAGGCTTGGTCCAACTCGTGGTTACGAGACCATGGACGAGTCACACTTCACTGCTGAGGCCGAACGAATCGTGCGTGAACTGAACGAACTGCTGGTCGCCCCGGTCTGCCCCAAAGATAAGCGCTCGGTCATCCTGTTGCCCGGCATCATGTACCTGCAAACCCATGAAACCATCGGTCACGCCCTCGAGCTCGACCGCATTTTGGGTTACGAACTGTCTTTCGCCGGCGGTTCATTCGTACGCCTCGAGGATTTTGGCATATTGCGCTACGGCTCAGAAAAACTGACTGCTCGTGCCAATGCCACTGAACCCAACTCCCCCGGCAGTTTCGGCTATGATGATGATGGCGTGCCAGCCCAGGACAACCTGCTGATTGACAAGGGCATCCTGGTCGGCGCGATCACCGGCCGGCAGATGGTCGAAGAGGCCAACGCTAAAGCCCACAAGCAGATCTTTGACGGCTCCAGCGGTGCCAATCGCGCCACCTCCTTCTACCGTGTACCCATCGAGCGCATGACCAACATCAACATTGACCCCGGCACTGACGGCACCCTGGACGACATTGTCAGCAACACCAAAAAAGGTGTCATCCTGGATGGCGACAAGAGCTGGTCGATCGGTTCCAACCGTGAACAGTTCCATTTCGCCACTGATATCGGCTGGGAAGTGGAAGACGGCAAAGTTAAGGGCTTGGTGCGCAACGCTACTTATAAAGGCAGCACGGTCGAGTTCTACAACTCGCTCAGCGCAGTTGGTGACGAACGTACCTGGGAAGTGAAATACGTCAATAACTGCGGCAAAGGAGCTCCCAACCAGATCATGCAATTGGGGCATGGCGTGCCGATCTGCCGATTCGATAACGTCACGGTAGGAGAGTAACATGGACAAAAAAGTGATTTCTCTGCTCAAAAAAGTGCGTGCTTACGCGCTCAAGAAAAAGGTCAACCTTTTAGTCACCTACCAGGAAGAAGATTCTTTCCTGATGCGGTTTGCTAATTCGGCCATTTCGCTCAACACCAATGAACATTTGGTGCGGCTGCAGTTGCTGGTCATGGACGGACGTAAAAAGGCTACCTACGACATGATCGTCGACCCGCGCGAAGTAAAAGCCACGCTGGAAGGCGTCGACAAGGCTGCTGAGATGGTCAAACACGCCGCTGAGTTGAATTACGTCCCAACTTTCCCGGTCTTCAAAGAGACGGTAGTGGGTGAGACCTCCTACGACCGCCGACTGGCCAAACTGGCCAACGCAGAGCGCTTAGTTTACTTTAACAAGGTGGCCGCAGGGCTTGAGACCGAGGACCACAAGTTGTCAGGCATCTTCATGGACGGCACCACCACCAATGCCCAAATCAGCACCGCCACGGAGCACTTTCAATATTTCCGCGCTACCGACGCCAAGGTCACCGCAGTGATCAGCAGCGAAAGCCTCAAATGGGAAGTGATCGCGGAGCAATCCGCGCAAAAGAAGAGCGATCTGAAGCCTGCCCTGCTCAACAAAGAACTCAAGTTATTGGTTAAGCACTATTCCAAAGCCAAGGCCGAGCAATTGACGCTGGGCAAGTATAAGGTCGTGTTTGGTCCGGCCGCGACTGCCGAAGTGGCTGAGATCATGGGAGGATGGAGCTGCCAGGGTGCCGCGATGAAGCGCGGTTACTCCTTCCTCAAGGATGGCGACCAGGGCACCCAGGTGCTCTCGCCCAAATTCACCATGACAGATGACCCCAACCGGGCTGAACTTTATGGCCAGAGCCATGACATGGTTGGGTTTGAGCGCCAACCCTTCAAGCTGTTTGACGCGGGCAAGTTCAACAACTTCACCTGGGATCAGGACAGTGCCGATGAGTATGGCGAGAAGACCACCGGCAACACGGTCGAGCATAATTCCTTCGTCATTGACGGCGGAGAGGTCTCCTGCAACAGTCTTGCAGCGCTCATTAAGATGAAACGCGACGAGGACATCCTGTATATCCCGTACATTCACTACATCAACATCGTCAACCCCAGCAAGGGCTTGATCACTGGCAGCAGCCGCTTTGGCGCGTTGTTGCTCAAGAAGAACGGCCGCGTGGTGGTGCCCTACAACGTGCGTGTCACCCAGGCATTCAGCGATTTCTTTGGTGAGCGGGTGGAGTGGCTGAGCCGGGAGCAGGTGGCGTACAACACTTCCAACACCTATGGCGCCCGCAACCCGAGTGCGTTGCTGATTCCGAGGTTCATTTGTGTGAAAGATATCGAAATCTCGCACTCGAATAATTCGTATTAGTTTGGTTTGTTGGATGACGAAACAGGGATGGCTTTTCGAAACCATCCCTGTTTTGTTTTTACCGATCTTTGTCATCTACGGTACCGGTAGGGGCAGACCCCCTTGTCTTCCAAGTGATCGACCAAAAAGCAGGCGACCACGGAGGGATCGCCCCCACCGAAAACTCCTCGTCACACTGAACGCAGTGAAGGGTCTAGCCTGTAAGACAGCCAAAATTCAAGCCAGATCCTTACTTAAAGGTCGCAAAAGAAGTCCAGGAAGACGAAGAAATGAGCCACATCACGACGCGTTTGCCTGCTTCTCTGGGAACCAATGTTTGGTGTTATTGATATAGCGGGTCAGCATCAACATCACCGGCACTTCGGTGAGCACGCCGACGGTGCATACCAACACCACTGGTGAGGTCGGGCCAAAGAGCATAATGGCCACAGCCACCGCCAATTCAAAGAAATCGGAGGCGGCGATCAAGGAGGCTGGCGCGGCAATGTTATGTGGCAACTTTGCCAACCTGCATACCTGGTAAGAAAATGTCGCGGAAATGACGTTCTGCAGCACCAGCGGGACGGCGATCAATAGCACATTAAATGGGCTCTTCAGGATGACTCCGCCTTGGTAAGTGAAGATGATGACAAGCGTTAATAACAAGCCAATGGTGGTGATGCTATCAAATTTGGTAACAAACTTCTCGTTGAAGAACTCCAGCCCTTTGCGCTTGATCATCACTGCCCTGGTAATTGCTCCCGCCGTCAGGGGGATGACTACAAAGAGGAAGATGGAGAAAAAGAGCGTCTCCCAGGGGATTTGAACCTTGTTGATGCCCAGCAAAAAGGTAACCCACGGCACGAAGAGCAGAATGATCAACAGGTCGTTCACCGAGACTTGGACCAGTGTGTGGGCGGGGTCACCCTTGGTGAGGTTGCTCCATACAAAAACCATGGCGGTGCAGGGGGCGACACCGAGCAGTACCGCGCCGGTCACATAATCCCGGGCTAATTCGGTTGGGATGAAGGCTTTAAAGATGACGTAAAAGAAGAGCGAGGCCAGACCGAACATCAGCAAAGGCTTGATCAACCAACTGCTTGCGGTTGAGATTACCAATCCAAGAGGATTCTTGCGCACATTCTTGATCGATTGAAAGTCAATTTTCATCATCATCGGGTAGATCATGATCCAGATCAGGATGGCGATGGGGATATTCTGTCCATAATATTGGATTTTCCCAAGAAATTCAGGGATCGCCGGCAAGTACTTGCCAATCAGGATGCCGGCTGCCATGCATAACA
>JBASOE010000051.1:0-14545 GCA_049657925.1 Anaerolineaceae bacterium | reverse complement strand
TACGAGATTGCTTCACTTCGTTCGCAAGGACGGGAGTAGGAAAATAGATCAATTGATTGTTTCATTGCGTTCGCAGTAACGCTCGAATCCCGTCGTCGCGAGCTGTTTTGCGTGGCGATCTCGTAGTTTGGCGATTGGTGAACGAGATTCAAAGTGTCAAAATACTCGTTCGATCCATTACGAGATTGCTTCACTTCGTTCGCAATGACGAATAATTGGTCATTACGGACTGCTGTCCTTGGTGATCTTGCAATCCATCCCGTCATCGCTCTTTTGCGTGGCGATCTCGTAGTTTGGTAATCTGCAATGAGATTCAAAGTGTCAAAATACTCGTTCGATCCATTACGAGATTGCTTCACTGCGTTCGCAGCGACAAAGTTGAATTACGAGATTGCTTCACTGCGTTCGCAAC
Organism: Anaerolineaceae bacterium; assembly: GCA_049657925.1. Taxonomy (GTDB): domain Bacteria; phylum Chloroflexota; class Anaerolineae; order Anaerolineales; family Anaerolineaceae; genus Mesolinea. The sequence goes on along the minus strand of JBASOE010000051.1, from coordinate 14,133 downwards.
GACGGAGTTGAATTACGAGATTGCTTCACTTCAGAAGAGTTACACAAACCATTAATTCTCCGTGGCAACCCCGTGATCGCACCAGTATCCACAGTGCAAAACCTCCCACGGGAGACCGCGCAGCCTCTGCTTGCGGGATCATCCTCGCCCGAGACATAATCAGTATTCGCGTGCGAATTACACCGCGGGACGCCGTGGAAGAGGCCCTCTACACATCAATATTCAGGAGGTAAGGGTGAATTTGCCATCTCTTTAATTTGAACGCGCTTGTCGCTTGGTGATAAAATTAACCATACTCAACAGTTCATCTTCATTAATACAGGCTTAATCTCTTGACAAACTTCATAGACTCACCTTAAAATAGTTGAAGAGTGAACTATCAAGGTAGTTTCGATTAGTTACGCGACAGGCATGGCACACGAAAAAATGGTCTTGTACGAATCGCTAAAGGCAATATTCTTACATATTGACAACCATGAAAGGGCGCTCTTCAGTGAGTTCAGTCTGACTCTACCCAGATTCTACGTCCTCCTCCACCTTAGCAAACACCCCGGCATCAACTTCATTGACCTATCTGACCTGATGCTCTGCACCAAGAGCAATACTACGCGCATAGTCCAAAGCATGCAAAAAGACGACCTGGTACGGCGCGAAGTTCACCCCGATGACGGCAGAAGTTTCCAGCTGTTCATCACCCCGGCTGGCCAGGCGACGCTTGACCTCGTCCTCCCCCAATACAACGATCTGGTAGTCTCGCTGATGTCTTCCTTCAACGAAGACCAATTGCGCGATTACACCGCGGTCAGCCAACACATCGAAAGCACCTTAGCCCCCAAGCTTGGCAGTTCAAGAGCAGGAGCTCAACTGAGCGCCGCCACCCGCTACGCGAGGTTAAGATGATCTTTAACCAACACAGCAAGATAGCCAAAATTTTCAACAGTTTCAAAAGGAGAAACAAATGAAGAAAAGTGTTCTGTTCATCGCAGTCTTTATGATTGCAACCCTCGTGCTTGGCGCTTGCGGTACGCCCACTGTGGCCCCCACCGCTGCACCCACTGAGGCACCTACCGAAGCCCCAACCGAGGCACTTACCGAAGCCCCAACCGAGGCACCCACCGAAGCCCCAACCGAAGCCGCTCCTGCTGCAACCCTGCGTATTTGGGCTGATGACACCCGCGCTCCCATTCTTGAGAAGTTGGCCCCCGCCTTTTTGGCTGAGTACAACGTCGCCCTGAAAATCGAGCTTAAGTCCGCCCTGCGCGATGACTTCCAGCTGGCTGCCCCCATCGGCGAAGGTCCGGATATCCTCTTCGGTATCGCCCATGATCAGGTTGCTGCCTTGGTTGCCAACGGTCTCGTGGCCACCATCGACCTCGGCGATAAAGCTGCCGAGTTCGTGCCCTCCACCCTGGACGCCTGCACTTACGATGGCAAGCTCTACTGTATGCCCTACGCCACCGAAAACCTGGCCTTCTTCTATAACACCGACCTCGTCGAGACTCCTCCCACCACTTGGGATGAAGTTGTTGAGATCGGCGAAGCTCTGAAGGCTGAAGACAAAGTCGATTACATCATGGCCGTCACCGGCGCCACCTATGACCTTTACCCTCTGTATACCGCTTTCGGCGGCTACATCTTTGGCAGAGACGACGCTGGTAACTGGAACGACCAGGACCTCGGTGTGGACAGCGAAGGTATGATCGCCGCCGCCCAATGGCTGAAAGACCAGCTCGATAAGGGCAACATCCCCGCTGACTGGGACTGGGCTAACAACCACGCCCTGTTCGAGACCGGTGTAACTCCCTTCATCATGGCTGGCCCCTGGGCACTCGATCGCATCCGCGAGTCCGGTGTGCCGTTCGCCATCACCAACTTCCCCTCCGGTCCTGCCGGCGAGGGCTATCCTTTCTCTGGTGTTCAGACCGTTCTGATCAACGAGCAGAGCGAGAACAAACTGCTGGCTGAAGCTTTCCTGACCGAATTCGTCGCCACCGACGCAACCATGACCGAGCTTTATAACATCGGCCAACGCCCCTCCGCATTCACAGCGACACTCGAAAAGTTGGACAATGCTGATCTGCTTGCCTTTGGCAATGCTGGCCTCAACGCCACCGCCATGCCCGCCATCCCCGCGATGGGCTCCGTCTGGGGTAACTGGGAAACCGGTATTCTCGAGACTCGTGACGGCAAGCAAGACGCCGAAACCGCCCTCAAAGCAGGCGCCGAGAAGATCCGCGCTCTGATCGCCAACCCTGCCTATGGCATGGTCAATGTACCCGGTTCCTATCAGGATCAGGCCGGTTGTGACGCCGCATGGCTTCCTGAATGCCCCGCCACTCAGATGACCAAGAACGCTGAGACCGGCCTATGGGTCTCCGGTCCCTTCAATTTGAAGACTGGCGACTACGAAGCCAAAGTTGCTCTCGACGGCTCCTGGACTACCAACTATGGGGTTGATGGCGCTGCTGAAGGAGAAAACTACAATTTCACCCTGGCTGCAGACGGTACTGTTGACTTTGTCTACGACGAAGCCACCCACCTGCTGACCATCAACGTCAAATAATTCAAGTTTAGTTTTAACGGAGGTCGAGGATAATTTCTCGACCTCCCTATATCATTTACCAGTCTAACTTAGCAAGGGGAAGGAGGTCTGTATGGCGCTAGTGGACAAATCAAAAGATTCAAACTCCGTCGCAGAGTCCCAGTTGTCCAAGATCATTCGCATAGCGTTTCTGATTGTGTTCAATATTGGAGCAATCTGGTTCATCTACCAGGCATATTCCAAAGGCTTTTATCAGATCGCAATCGTTTTAGGGATCATCGTCGTCATGTTCAATGTGGTTTTCACCCTGAAAAAGGGTTATCCCTTCCGATACATGGCGTTTGGCCTGGCATTCATGCTCATGTTTGTCATTTATCCCATATTCTTTACCACCTATATCGCCTTCACCAACTATGGCGACGGACACCTGCTCACCAAAGAGCAAGCCCTCCAACAGATTGAAACAAGGACTTACCTGCCATTGGAAGGCAAGTCTTACAGCTGGACGGCTTACAAGTCGACCGATGGCAATTATGCCCTGTGGTTGACTGACAAAACTACCGGCGAGACTCTGCTGGCTAAACCTGGTGAACCCATTATCGCTGCCAAACCCGGCGACCCCGGCATTGGCGAAGCCGACGCCAGCGGCGTCCCCCTGACTATCGAGGGCTTTATCAAGCTGAACAAACTGCTGGCAACCACCGACAAAACCCTACCCAATATCAAATTTGGACAGGAAGGCGTAGAAGGAGCGAAAACAATTCAAGTGCGTTCGCCCAATGAGGCCGCTGAATTACAGATCCGCTACGTTTATGACAAAGAGACTGACACCCTCACCGACCAGGAATCTGGACGAGTCTTCTTCGATAAAGAAGGCGTCTTCACCTCCAGTGACGGACGCACGGTAGAACCCGGCTTCAGGGCGAATATCGGTTGGAAGAACTTTATCAACTTCTTCACCAGTTCGGCTCTGCGCGGCCCACTGGTGCGCATCCTGATTTGGAACCTTGTCTTCCCCCTGATCAGCGTAGCCTCCACCTTTGCGCTGGGTGTCTCAATCGCCATCATGTACAACGACAAGGACTTCCCGCTCAAAAAGCTCATCCGCACCTTGCTGTTGATCCCTTATACCATTCCGTCGGTCATCACCATTTTGATCTGGCGCGGCATGCTCAACTCGGAGTTTGGAGTGATCAACCGCGTCCTTAACTCGGTCATCGGGGTTGCCCCACGCTGGACCACCGAGCCGATCTGGGCACAGATCGCTGTGTTGATCGTCAACTTATGGCTGGGCTTCCCCTACATGATGCTCATCACCAGCGGCGCTCTGCAATCCATCCCCACCGACATGTACGAAGCCGCCACCATTGACGGCGCTGGTTGGTGGCAAAAATTCCGCAGCATCACGCTCCCCTTATTGCTCGTAGCCGTTGGTCCCTTGTTGATTTCCTCTTATGTCTTCAATTTCAATAACTTTGGCTTGATCTATCTGTTCATCGGAGGTGGACCCGCGATTGTAGGTGCCTCCACCAATGCCGGTCACACGGACATCTTGCTCAGTTACATCTACAAATTAGCTTTTGAAAGCGGAGGACGCGGCGTGCAGTATGGACTGGCTTCTGCCATTTCGATCATATTGTTCATTCTGGTGGGCACGATGACGCTCTTCCAGTACCGCTTTACCAATATGTGGGAAGAGGTGAGTGAAAATGCCTGATATCGCCCCCATTAAAAAGAGTTCTGTCAAATCACAACACAAATGGAGTGTGGCGATCCGTTTGATCGTCGCTGTGTTCCTGATTGCCTTCGCCATCTTCCCAGTGCTATGGATGATCTCAGCCTCGTTCGACAACTCCAACTCCCTGGCGACCCAAAGCCTGATCCCTAAGAACGCCGGCATTGCCAACTACCTGCGTTTGTTCAACCTGGATCCCAACTTCAGCTACGGCGAGATTAAGTACTGGACGTGGCTGTGGAATTCGATCAAGATTTCGGGTATTACCACTGTTTTAAGCATTTCGATCACGACCTTGGCTGCATTCGCCTTCTCAAGGTTGCGCTTTGGCGGGCGTGTCGGGATGTTGAAGGGCATTTTACTCATTCAAGCCTTCCCCAACCTGCTCTCGTTGGTAGCCACGTTTACCTTGATTTCCAACTTTGGCAACATCGTCTCGGCCATCGGTCTCAACACGCATGCTGGCTTGATCCTGGTATACTTGGGCGGCTCGATGGGCATGAATATCTGGCTGATGAAAGGCTATCTCGACACCATCCCCAGAGCAATTGACGAATCGGGCATGCTCGACGGTGCCTCGCCCTTCCAGATCTTCCGCCATCTGCTGTTGCCATTGCTCAGGCCAATCCTGTTCGTGGTCAGCATTCTCTCGTTTATCGGTACGTATGGCGACTTCTTGCTCGCCCGTGTGCTGCTGAATGACTCTTCCAAATATACCCTGATGGTTGGCTTGCAGATCTTCACTGCGGGTCAGTTTGACAAGAAGTGGGGCGTATTCGCGGCTGGTGCGCTGATTGGCGCCTTGCCCATCATGCTGATCTACTTCTTCCTGCAAGACCAGATTGTTGGCGGCCTCACCGCCGGCTCGGTCAAGGGATAAAAGAGTTCGTTTGCTATGTAAGAAAAGCGCAGGCGAGAGTCTGCGCTTTTGGGTTAATTTGGCTGGGGATTATCCTTCCAAATTGATTATTTTAATTGGTAACACATTGCCAAAAGCACAAATCCCTTGTCACTGCGAGCCCGCGAAGCAATCTCGTTGTTAATCCGTCATTGCGAGCCCGCGAAGCAATCTCGTACAATCTTGACGTATTTTTTGTCATTGCGAGCCCGCGAAGCAATCTCGTTGTTAATCCGTCATTGCGAGCCCGCGAAGCAATCTCGTTGTTAATCCGTCATTGCGAGCCCGCGAAGCAATCTCAGAGTTAATCCGTTGAATTTTTCTGATACTTTGGCCCCCAACCGCCCACTGCTATACTCAGAGATCGCCACGCAAAACAGCTCGCGATTCCCAAGTCAGAATTTCCAGTCCGTTCAGCCTCTAACTCCCGTCAATTCGAGCCTGTTAACCAATCTCGTACAGTCTTCCTGAATTCCCCGCCCGTGCCCGCCAAGAATCGGACAGGTATCAATGCGAACGCAGTAAAGGATCTGGCACCTCATCTTTTTGTGTCATCCAGAGCTTCTTTCTGTGTCATCCAGAGCGAAGCGAAGGATCTGGTAGTTTGCTTTCAAAAGGCCAGATCCTTCGCACTGCGTGCTCTGGATGACACAGTGGGTATCACTGCGAACGCAGTGAAGCAATCTCGTAGTATCAAGACAATCTGACAGACCGTGACCCGACGTCTTGGGTCGTATTTATGTCATCCAGTCGCAGGGCACGTTAGTCTATACCCGTCTCAAAGAGGGCAGGCATGATTCATCACCATCCGCCTACACAAGTTCGCAGTATTGACCATAACGGTCAACATCACAAACTACTACCCCTGCTTCTCGGTCACAAATGCCTTCAACTCCGCGCTGACTTTTTCAAGCGAAGGCAAATGTAAATACATCATGTGCCCGGACTCAAAATAAGTCATCTGGATGCGCTTGGCCAGATTTTCAGGCAATCCTAAATGGTTAACCGTGTACTGCGTAGCAAAATAAGGTGTGGCCAGGTCATAAAAACCGTTGGCAATGTACACCCTCAACGCCGGATTGACGAAGAAGGCGTCCCGCAGGTCATCAGCCACGTTGATATAGCGCGATTGCTCCGCTTCCCATTTCTCCAGGCCTTTGATCATCTCATAGGGAATGTCCGACTCATAACCCAGTTCGCCGCGCACATAGGCATTCAAGGCTGCTGCGTACGGACCCAAAATGGCCGAATAACAAGGATCGCGCAGGCACTCGTCTGAGGCGTTATCCTGTTCCTGACCCGTATAACGGCTGTCCAGTCGCCCGACAATGATTCCCTCTTTGCGTCGCAGCTCCTTGCAGAACTGCTCTGTGGTCACGCGCAGGTTGTGATCCTCCAGATAGCGCGTCGAAAGCCCAGTCAGGCGTGAAAGTTGCCTGGTAACGGCTGCTTTTTCTGCTTTCGGGATGGCCGAACCCTTCAGCAAGGCTAAGGTATAGTCGCCGGCTGCGAATTGTTCTGCTTCCTTGAGCGTCTTGGAGAGGTCGGCTTGCAGATCGTCCTCCAAACACTTGTGATACCAGGCTGTGGCGGTATAGGAGGGCAGAATCAACGGAAAAGGCAGGTCGTTGCCGGAATCGAACTGGAGAGTAATGAAATTCAGTACCGCTGATACCAGCATAATGCCATTCAGATACATACCGTGACGCTGTTGCAAATAATTAGAAAGCCCTGAGGCGCGTGTTGTGCCATAAGACTCGCCGATCAGATACTTGGGGCTGCTCCAGCGCTGGTTGCGCGTGGTCCAGCGGTGGATGAAATCCCCAACAGACTCAATGTCCTTCTTGACCCCGTGGAATTCATCCGCTCTCTCACCAGGCGCCGGACGGGAGTAACCGGTCGAGACTGGATCGATGAAAACCAGGTCGCTCGTCTCCAACAGAGTGAATTCGTTGTCCACCAGGCGGTAAGGCGGAGGCAAAGGCATGCCGTCATCGTCCAGCAACACCCGCTTCGGACCCAACATACCGAGGTGCATCCAAACCGAAGCCGAGCCCGGTCCCCCATTGAACGAGAAGGTCACCGGTCGCTCAGCCTTGGGGATATCGCTGTGTAACTGGTAGGCTACATAGAAGATGGAGGCCTTTGGCTTTTCGCCGATTTTTTCGTCTTCCTCTTTCAAAACGAGTATCCCTGTAGTAACCGTGTAATCCAGCGTTTTTTCGCCGATTTTCAGCGTATGGCGGGTCTCCACCCGCTTGTCTTGCGGTATGGGCAGAGTCGCTTGAGTGTCAGGCTTGGAGTCAGGCTTTGCTTCGGGCTTGATTTCGGATTTGGATTCAGTGTCGGTCATCTGCGCCTCCTGGAGTATCTATAAATTATAAACAGGGTTATGGTTTGATGAACTAATTTGTAACAGTATAGATAATTCACGACTATCTCCTCAAACCACCCAACAGTCTTGATAGTTGGGTCCACAACTTCCTCTTCCCCACCCCACCAACAGCTGCAATTGACTCATTAAGAGAATACCTATGCGCATTAACTTGTAAATATCTCATAACTCAGATCGGCTTGCGGCGTTGCCACCAAACCGGACGATTATAATTTGTCATTTTGCGACCCTCGAAGACCTCAAGGGCATACGCGCATGTACCGGTAATCTATTGTCAATTATAGTTGTATAGATATCGCCTTGAAAGTAAAACGGAAAATTTGAATCAGCGGTCATAATCAGGATCAAAAGATTATGAGTTCTTCAAAACACCATGAGCGATGGGCAATGATTTTCACACGGTAGCCGCCACAATTACCACGGCAGGTTGTGGTGAAGCGACCGATCATCATCATCAATCCGCCACTTGACGGAGCGCAACCCAACAAACATTTTCCATCGCGTACTGGAGAACCTCTAACCGCTATCACGGGAAGGCAAGGGCAGATGACCAGCTCGACACAACGAATTGTCAAGTCGAGCGCGGGACTAGGGCGACCCAAGCAGATTCAAAACACCAATCCGCGTAGGTCGGATCGAACCCGCTCACAACCTAAAGAGTGCAATGCCACGGTAATTCAAGGGTCCAACCGGCCGAATAGTTGCAATGGCTCTGATGACTTGGGTTTACTATGCATTGTCGGAGCGAGACCCAAAGCCCGCTCCCTTGGGTAACCACAGGGGGATACCTCAACTCTAAAGAATACTGTTCGATTTTACCTGTGCCCGTGGGCACAGTTGGGGTAAGAGAACCTACTTCAACGCATCCACACGCTGTTTCACCGCCGCTGTGAGCCCCTCAAGCCGCGCCAACACCTTGCGTGCTTCGATCTTATCGGTATCCCCAACCACCGCATCCGCCAGCGAGCCCAGCTTGTCTTCCTGGGGCAGGTCGTCAACCCCCAACAACACCCGCCGCAACGTGCGCGCGCTCTTGGTGGCCGGGTCGGCTGGGATGCGCGGCTTGCGTTCCTGGGCAGTACCTTGCAAGCGCTCCAAATAATTATGCACATCAATATAGGTGCGGCTTTCATGCTCCGCGTAATAACGCACCGCGTCCGCCCAATACTTGCGGTCATACACCATCATTTCGCGCAGCACGCGTTCGGGCATTTCCGCGCGGTCGCACACTTCCAATAGCTCGCCTGGCAGCTCAAAATAACGCATCAGGCGCCCAAAATAAGTGCGTTCCATTTTGAGGTTCTTCTCCAGCAGGGCGCGGGTCTCATCTGACAAGCGCACTTCGCTGATTTGCCTGAAGTAAGCGCTTTCGTCCTCATCCGGGCGGGGTTTCAGCTCGTTGGCTTCCAACACCAACCTCGCCGCGGCCCTTGCCTTGCCGACGGGGGTCAATTCCTTATAAGCCATGTTTTCGGCAATCTGCTTCTCAAGGCTGGGGGAACTATCCAGTAGGGCCAGGACTGAGGGTTCGTCCTGGCGGTTTTCGCGAAACGCTTTGAGGGCGGTTGCCCAAAAACGACGTTCGCCCGTCAGCATCAAAAAGGTGTCACGTCCGTTAAGGCTGACAACTTGCCCAGTGACCGGCTTGATTTGCCCCAGATCTGCCAGGGAATCGCCCAGTGCAATTAATTCAGCCAGTTCCTTGCGCACCAAGATATCGTTTACCGACAGATCAATCCACAGCGATACCGTCTTGCGCCAGTCGTTGGTCCCGCCAAAAAAGGCTTCGCGCAGGGCAAACGGCAGCAAAAATCTCGCTTGGAATCGGTCCGGCCTGACCATTGACAGCGGCACTCTATACACACTCTGACGGTTATTGACCATCTTGGGCTGCTCAATTTCATCTGCATCTGCTTGCTCAACCTGGCCGGACTGGTTAAAAGCGGCCGTGGTGGCACGCATTAGATCTTCAAATCGGTTGGTTTCCGGGTTCGCCATATTGGCTCCTTAATGTGTGCCCATGGGCACGAATTAAACCTGTCCGAGTTTGCCCAGTACCGCGTCCACTAAATTAGAAAGGCAGCGGTAAGCCTGGGATTTCTCAGGACAATATGAAAAGACATCGTATCCAGCGGTGGTCGCCGCGGAAATGTCGGCCAGATCCTTGATGTAAGGCAACAAAAGGTGACCGTACATGCGCTCCATGTCACCGATCACATCCCGGGCTTGCCGCCGTACCATGCGGAAGCGCGATGGAATGATCCCGAGCACGTTCAGGTCAGGGTTGGTGGTCTTTTTGACGTTCTCAATCATGCGCAAAATGTCCGCCAGGCCAATCAGGCTCAAGCCATCGGGTTCGATGGGGATGAGCACATGCGTGCTGGCTACCAGCGAGTTCATCGGCAGCATCCCAGCCGAGGGTGGGTTGTCAATGATGATGTAGGAATACTCGTGTTTGATGGGCTCAAGAAAGTAGGTCAACTGGAAAGGGGCATCTTCTCGCTGTTTAAGCGTACTTTCCAGCCCTTCCATGCGGGCCTTGTTCGTTCTAAAGAGTTTGACCTTCTCCTTGCGATTGCGTGGCAAGAGTGAATCGACAATCAAAGAATCACTGGCGCCATAGCCTCCACCGAGGGCAGACGCATAATCGCGTTCGGCCGTGATGACGGGTTGGAACTTATCGTCAAAGCCGCCGCCCATAGCGGTAATCGTGGCTGAGAGTTGGTCGTCCATGTCGATCAGCAGCACTGGTTTACTGTCGTGCTTGCGCGATTCATGCGTGGCCAGACCAGCAGCCAGGTTAATGCTGATGGTGGACTTGCCCACGCCACCTTTTCGATTGATCAAGGATATAATTGCCATGCACACCTCAGTGATCCGGTTGCTTGCGAACTATTTTTATTTTACTCGAAACTGGCAGTTTTTCAAGTTAGTCGCAAAATTAGAATCAATTATAATTCCCACTTGCACAAACTAAAGTGATATTATTAAGTACTTGACTTAACTCAACCCACATGCTAACTTATAAGCATCAACAACACGAAAGATGGTGCGCTATGATCACGACCTCAGACTTGCTTGACAACCAACTGCTTGAGAACCCCTTCCAACGCTATGCGGACACTCGCTTTTTCTACCCAAACTTGAGCGAACAGCGCAAAGTTCTTGAAGTTGCTTACGGCTTTATCACCGACCAAAAGGATCCCAGCAAGAACCTGGGCGTGATCGCCGGCTCGGCTGGCAGCGGTAAAAGCATGTTGGCGCAAAAGCTCTCCCAGGTCAATTTTGACTCTACCGATGGCGGGCACACGCTCGGTCTGTACCTGAACACCAACACCATTACCGAACCGCGCCACTTTCTGATGGCAGTCATAGAGACCCTCGGCCTGCCTTCCAGTCGTTCCAATACCGATCGGGTGGAGTCAATCTTCAGCCGCCTCGAAGAAAGCCCTGACCGGCTATTAATGGTGCTGGATGGCCCCCCGGTGGACCAGGAATACCTCACCCAACTCTCAGAGTGGTCGGTGGAGCATAACAAAAAGATCAAGACCCTGATCTTCCTTCAGGATATCAACAATACCACCGCCAACATTGGCTCGCTCAATCAATTTCTTGGCCTGTACGTGCCCTTCCGTTCGCCCTCCAGCACTGAGATCGCCGCCCTGCTGTATTGGCGCTGCCTGATGGCCGGGCACAGAGAACCCTTTCGACTACTGACAGAAAAGACATTCATGGAGGTAGCCGACAACGCCCATGGATCGCTTTTGGAAGCCCTTCGTTTAGCTCATGAGACTTTGGAAAGCCAATTTTCGCTTAAAAACAGCGAGCAATTGTTAACAAATTTCCTATTCCGGAAATTTGAAGCAAAATGATTCCGCTTTTGACCTCTTGCACGCGCCTTAAAAGTTCTCTACACTTAGAACAGACCCGCCCAAGAAGGAGGAACGCACTTAAGAGATGAAGACCGACAGCAACGCCTGGCCAGAAATCCGCAAAAGCCTCAGTACCGCGCAAGATACCGCGCTCGAGGCTCTGCTTGATTCAGCCAGCGTGAGCTATGACGGCGTCTACACTCTTTCGGCCGACAATGCCACCTACACCGGTCTCTGCCATGTCTATCCCCTGCTCGAGACCGTGGTGCAGGATAAGACTGGCAAACATTTGCGGCTCTCACTCAATACAAGTGTGCCCATGGGCACAGTCGATCGTGGGCTCGACATCTCGCTCGGAGCCTCCAGCATCACCGACGCCATTGTCGTCCCGGAATCGATCATTGCCATCCCTTCCTACCTGTTGCGTTTTGTGCCCTATGTCGGTTCAGCCGCAGTGCTGATCGCTACCGCCCTGCGACAAGCTTTCTATCGCTCTTCACGTGAACGCGGGGCTGACCAACTCTATCCGCGTAATGGCGACACGGTTTCGATCCAGGTTGAAGCCATCCTCGAGACACTCGGCAATACCTTTAGCCGAGCCAAGTTCTTCCGTGTCTTCAAGGAAGGTGGGTTGGATTGGTTCGTTCAACGCGGCGAAGCCAGCCACCGCGTCAAAAACGGACAGGTGCAGCGACTCCCCACCCAATATCGCTACCGTGGTATGCTGCTGACCCCCGGCGATGCCTCGGACCTTTATACCTGGCTGCTCGACAACCATCTCTCGCGTGATCCCATCGAGGTGCTCACCCGCGCCAGCAACGTCTCTCGCGATCAGATTCTCAACTTCCCCTTCCGCTTGCCCGACGACCCCCAAACAGCTCGTTTCAGCCAACCAGTCGCCATTGCCGAAGTGGTGCAAGCCGTTCTGAACGAGAGCAGCTTGAAGTTGAACGCCACCCTGATCGGTTTATGCGACCGTTTGGCGACCCACCTGATCCGCCCGGAATCCTTCCTGGCAATGCCCCATTACTGGTTCCGCAACGTGCTTCCAGAGCTTGGCGATGACCTGGGTATGCTCTACCTGATGAGCAAAAACTGCTGCTATATCGACTGGGCGCGCGGTAAGGATCGCAACACCTTCTGGGTGTCTGGTGGTTTGCCAACCCTGCAGGGCTGGATCCGCTCCGAGACCCTGCCCCGCCGCATTCCTGCCGAACAGGAGAGCCAACGCGGCCGCCCCCGTTCATCCGCTGTCAAAACTCAAAGTGTCTATACGCGCAACTTGCGTGAGAACCAGCGCGACCTCGCCAGTGCCTGTCTGTGCCGTGTCAAGACCCGTCCTTCTGAGACCGTTCCGGGGGGCACCGATTGGCAGTTGCGCGTCAGTGATATCGGCCTGACCGCACGCGACGAAACTATCAAGCAAGCTATTTACGCTTTCCTATTCGCCCCACCCGATGGTGTGAATCATGATAATCTCATCGCCTACTTTGATAATGTCTCTCTCAAAGATCTGCTTTTGCTCAATGCTCAGGCTCATCCGACACAATTATGTCATTATGAGACGCTCGTTAGTAACGCAATTTGTCAGAATGAGACTTTATGCGATGAGGAAATATGTCATTATGAGACGCTCGTAAATGGTCTAAATTATTATTTTGAGACCCTCATTGAAGCGGGTATTTGTCAGTTTGACACGATTCTTAATATACTTTCAAGACTGGATACACCCATTTTTCTAAAGACAGATACTTCAGCACCAGATACCGATCTGAGCACTCACAGCCGCATTTCACAATTTACCAGCCAATCTCAGGTGGTGGGCTATTACGATCATGATTTGTGGGATTTTGAGAAGTTGCTTTCAGGAATCAGCCCACTTTTGAAAAAGCGCATTCTTGCCCAAAATGCAGAAAAAGCTTACCTGTCCTGGTTGATTTATGCCAGTTTGACCGCAGGTATCCAGAATCCAGTTAGCTTGGCGGTCAAACGCACGCTCGAATCCAATACGGATACTGGGGGTGCGGCTTTCCGCCTGGCGAATCTGCCTGCCTATCAGCTCGCCCAGACTTTAGCATCCGCCTTAACCCGCTTGGAGCGCGGCTACCTGGGTGGGTATGTGGTCGAAGGTGTCGGCGCCGCTGACCTGCTCGCTCTGTTGGGCATTGAATCCCCCCAAGAAAATCAGACGATCCTCCTCCGTCGCCTCGCCGATGCTCTGGGCGTGCAAGCCTGACGTTTTTTAGGTTTCGGGGTGGTTCGGTATGACTGCGATTGGCAGGTATGTTGTCGGGTGAGGTTGACCCGTCTTCGGGCTATCCTCACCACATTGTTTCCGGTTCAACCCACCAATTCAATGCACACTCATTTTTGAATCATGGGGTCATGGAATTGATCTGTGCGGTGGGTCTGACCTGTTCATAACTCATGAGAGATTCTTGGAAATGCCCGCCCAGGTCGACCCACCCTACATGGATTTGGTCCATATGCCCCCGTAGGGTGGTGTTGACCCGCTCAAGACCTAAGCCCACCATAGAGAGGATCGGTTCAACCCACCATCGCACTGCATCGTCATTTTTGAATCACGGGGTCATGAAATTGATCTGTGTGGTGGGTCTGACCTGTTCATAACTCCTAAGAGATTCTTGGAAATGCCCATCCAGGTCGACCCACCCTACACGTCTGACCCGG
>JBASOE010000050.1:0-12192 GCA_049657925.1 Anaerolineaceae bacterium | reverse complement strand
TTGAAATGGTAAATATATTCCTGAATTTGGACCGATGGAAGTGGTTCATTACTCATGTTGCTAACAACGTACCAAGGATGGTTTTTAGATTGGACCACAATCCTGATCCATTCTGGCAGTCTTAACTCAGCCTGGGTATCTAATAGTCTCTGAATTCCATCCTTGCTTTCGGATTCATATTCAAATGTCTCTAAAGTTGAGAGGTCAGGGGTCGGTTGAAGTATTGGGCTCATTCTGCTGTTTGCGGTTATCTGTTCAGGTCTCAACGCAACTAAAAGACCAAGCCCAATGAACAATCCGAACAAAATCAGTAGTTTTGGTGTGTTAATAGTGCTTTTCATGCTGCTCCTTGTTAGACCCAACACAAACACAACTCAGCCGAATGTAATTATAACACAGTAAAGGGGGAGGCACAAACATTAAACCCACACTCTTTTGTATCAATACGTCACGGCGCGGGTGGTTCTAACTGGAGCAAAGCGTTGCTAGTGGCGTCGGTTACCCAAACTTGACCTGCCTCTGTAATAGCGATGCCGTTGATGATGCCCATCGTGTAAGTATTATCACCCCCCCAGCGTTGAACAAATTCGCCGTTATTTTTGAAGCAGGCAAGTGGGAGGCTGCCATCCGCTCAATGGATTGAGCAAGTTTTGATCTCTGGGACAGTGACGCGAAAATGCAGTAAAACGGTTACTCCAATTCCCTTAAAACCCCATCAGACATGTGCCAGACGCGGTCGCAACGTTCGGCAACTGCGTGATCGTGCGTGACGATGACCACACAGTAACCTTGCTCATGCGCCAATTGTCGCAGAATCTCAACCACGTTCTCGCCATTGGCCTTGTCCAGGTTGCCGGTTGGCTCGTCTGCCAGCAGCAGGCGCGCGCCGGATGCCAGTGAACGGGCAATTGCCACGCGCTGCTGTTCGCCGCCGGATAGGTTGGTCGGGTAACGCTTGAATTTGTCTTCATCAATGCCAACCGATGCCAGGAAGGTCCCGGCACGTGAGGCTGCTTCTTTTGGGGAGAGGCCGTTGAGTTCCATGGGGAAGCAGACGTTCTCCAGCACGGTCAGCAGCGGGAAAAGTTGGAAGGCTTGAAAGATCATCGAGACCCGTTCCCGGCGATACCGGTCCAGGTCCAGTTCGGCCAGGGCTTCCCCGTCGATGAATATACTCCCCTGAGTAGGCTGATCCAATCCGGCCATGAGGGAGAGCAAGGTGGTTTTGCCGCTGCCGGAGGGACCGACCACGGCGTTGAGGCGCCCACCCTCGAAGGTGCAGTTGACTGAATCGACCACGTTGCGATTCGCGCCTTTGTAACGGTAGGTGACATTTTCCAAGCTTAGTTCTGTCATGATCATTCCTTATTCCTTGACCTGCAAAAGCTCTAATGGCGGTTTATTGGTGATGAGGATGGCTCCGCTCACCAGACCGATCAAAGCCCCTGCCAGATATAGGCCGGCGCTGGTCAGCAAGGTGCTTACGGACACCGTTCCTGATGAGATCCATAGAATAACAGACAAACCCAGACCAATGATCACGCCGAGGATGGAAAGACTGAAAGGTTCAGCGATCAACGCCAGGCGGACCGCGGCGCGGGTGGTTCCAAGCACGCGCAGGATGGCAGCCCCCCTGGATTTTTGCAGCAGAAGCAGAAAACACAATGCCGCTGCGATCAACGCGGAGACAGCCATCACTACCGGATAAAGTACTTTGAGGATGGAGAGGTTCTTTTCAAGCTGGTCGACCACAATCCTCAACTGCTCGTCCCAAATCATGAAGCGCAGATCCCTCGTACCTGCACCGGGGGCTTTGATCACCTTTTCCATAACTTCACTGACTTGGGAAAGCTCGCGGTTTTTAGAGGGATCGAGAACGAAATGCGCAACTGTGAAGGCCGTTCTGCTACGTTCCATAGCTTCCAGGACAGAGAGGGGGATTAAAATTGGCTCACTGCCGATTATTTTTGTTTTGACATGATTGACCGTGACCGCTCGCCCACCCGAGTACTGACCCACGATCACACCCGGGGAAATGCTGCCGGACATCTCTGTGATTTTAACCTGATCGCCTATCTCAAGTTGCGATTGTTCAAGCAAGCTTGAAGGAAACAGCATGGGGATGCCCTCTTTTTGGATATCTTCGAGGGTCCGTTGCCTGGCAAAGAGCTTCACATCCCATCCAGATGCAAAAACCAGTGCTCCTGGATCAGCCAGACCGGAAGTGAGGGCTTCAGGGCTGTCATAGGCGTAGACCGATACGGAATTAGTCAAACCAGTTTGAGACCCGGCGGCTTGAACTTTGGACCATAGGGTTTCGGCTTCGAGATTACTGCTGATCACATAACCACTGTCGACGATGCTGTTGACGGTCTTCAGGTATACAAAGCCATTGCCATGGGGAACGATGGTCAATGGATTTGAGGCGGAAGAATCGGCCGGAAGGATGTCAGCTTCCACCAAGGTGGTATCGTAGAGGTGTTTGATCGCGGCCTGGCTGTTCTGCATGGTCTGTGATAGCCAACCTGTAGCGAACATGAATCCAACGGCTATTGCCAGGGTCAGAATGGATTTGACAGGCGATCGCAGCGCCTGGTGGAAGACATACCGGCCTAAGAATGCAGGTGTGTATTTTCCCTGTATTATGAGTGTGCCCCAACTTGGCGCGATGGTCCCGGGTCTGTTGTTTACTGCGCTGGTCTGGCTTGAATGTATGGAGGGAATTGGTTGGTTAAACGCACCCGCTTCCGCCTGTTTCTGCTCTGTCTGACGCTGGGTATGTCCCTGGAGCAAATCAAAAACGGATCGCTTTGAAAGGAATTGCACACCCAGCCAGGCAAAAACAGCCAGGAGAAGGAAAATTGCCAGGCACAGGGCAACCAGGAAGAGGGAGTTGAGGTCTGCGGAAGGGGTAACCCCGGCAGGGGTGGGAATTCCGGACAGGTTGGCTTTGGCTTTACCCAAAGCATTGTTCCAGGAGGACAGCCCTCCAAGCAAGATACCGAGTAAGCCGAACAACAGCAAGGGCAAAATCAGCTGGCGGTTTGCCTGTCTTCCGGGAACACCCAATGCCCGCGCAATCGCATATTCGCGCTGATGCTGCATCAAGTATAGGAAAACTGCCATGATGAGCGCCGCGACCATCAGCAGACCAAAGATCAGGGCATCGGCAGAGGAGGAACGGCGGATGGGATCCACCGCGGCCCAATAAGCCGACCCATTGTTATCGAGGAAGGTCAGGCTGATGCCCAGAGACTGGAGGGCATCCTGATACTCCTGAGCAAAGAGCGTTTGACTGCGGGAGGAGTCGAGAACAAAGGTGTAATGGGCTTCATTCTGGAATTGTCTTTGGGTTGTTGAGGTAAAACCAGGCCGCAGACTGCCTGAAGGAATATACGACGTGAACGCGGCGCCGTAGCTGCTGGTATAGATGCCGACAATTGTGAAGCTATCCTGGTAGGTCGGATACGTGCGCCAGAGAATTGAATCGATGCCGTCACGGATTTGACCGTAATAGGTGTCGCGCAGCGGTCGGAAGGTGAGTTTCAGCTCATCACCCAGGTTCAGTTTGCGCAGGCGGGCAAGTTTTTCGGGGATCACGATCAGTTTGGACCCTGCCAGATCGTCCTGGCGATTCAGCCACCTGCCCGCTGTCAGCGTGTTTATATGGGAGGTTTCCTGCATACTGGGCAGGGCGCTAAGGTCTGAGGCGGCGATGATTCCAAGTGAGTGTAGGTTTTCGTTCAGAATATCGATACTGTTTTTAATGGAAGCCATCTCAGGGGAACTGAAGTCAAGCATCTCATCTATTGCGAGTGGTTTGTACCAAAGCTGTTGATCATCCAGGGGGAGGATCTGAAATCTAAAAAATCCTTCTAATCCGATTGGCAAATCATCATCCCATGCGCGGATCAGATACCTCTGTCCGACCTCCATATTTTGGATAGCTGGGATGGCGGATTCGTTCTTATCAAATAAAAACAGGAGACCAACCGTGCTGTCTTGCTTGGCGTTTTCGGGGAAGGCGGCCAATAGGGTGTCAATATAAAATTTGAGGGACCAGCCGATTGCTCTACCTGCCGCCGGTTGTTTTCCATCCGACCCAATTTCTTCTTTCGCGAGGAGTTTACCGGTGAACCAGATATCCGTATTATGAACATTTGGCCAGTACTCCGCAGGCAGAGCTTTGAGTAGCAATGTGGCATTGGACCAAAGGTAATTAGTATTAAACGTCTGAGCCATGACGCCTGAGACCACCTCAGCAGGATTGCCATAGGCGAAATAGGGGCTTGTTTTGATGAGGTCGACACCAGCGGAGACATCGCTTGATTGCGGATCTTTGATGTTCTCCAGGACGCCAATGGAACGGTAGTAACTGCCTAAAACCTCTGTTTCACGTTGCACCAGGATAAACCCAACAGCTTTGGAGACGAAGGCGAAGGAGATAAGCCCGACAAGAATTATTAGAAGGATCAGGTTGATCTTTTTGCGTAGAGTAGAAATTAGGAAGACATTGGTTTTCATGGAGCCAATCTTCATTGGTTAAATGTAACCTAACTCAAGGAATTGGTACTCGTTCTTTGTGCACGCTTTAAGCGCGCAAGTCTCCCCCAAATTTCTCGGAAAGCGTCAAAGAATTGTATCAACTCACTGAGCGCTCGGCGATTCAAACTGTAAAAGAGCGTTGCTGGTGGCGTCGGTGACCCAGACCTGGCCTGTTTCGGTGATCGCGATGCCGTTGATGATGCCCATCATGTAGGCGTTGTCAAAACCGCCCCAACGTTGAACAAATTCGCCGTTGTCCTTGAAGCGCAACACATAACCGCGGTCGGGATCGGTGAAGTAAACCTCGTTGTCGGGGCTGACAGCGATAAAGGGCTTGTCATCGAGTGAATTGCTCTTCCAGGCATCGACTTCCCAATAGGTTTCGCTGATGTATGAACCGTCCGCTTGGGGTGCAAAGATCTGTACGCGTGCGTTCCAGGTGTCAGCGATGTAGAGTTTGCCGTTCGCGTCCAAGGCGATGCCAACAGGCTCATCCAATTGGCCTTGTTCAAGCCCACGCGTACCGAACTGGCTGAGGTAATTGCCCATTGTGTCGAAGATAACGACGCGCTGCTTACCGGTATCGGTGATGAAGACCTTGCCACTAGCGTCCACCACGATGCCGCGCGGACCCCAGAAGGAGTCGACCAAACCATCCACCAGGAAGGTATCCCACATGCGCAGGAATTGACCATCCGCGGTGAAGACCTGGATGCGTTGGTTCCAGGTGTCGGTGACGTAAACATCGCCGTTCGGTCCGACTGCCACTCCCCAAGGCTCATTGAACATCCCCTGCGGAGCGGATCCATCCAGGACGTTAGCGTAGCTGCCCCAAGCGCCCAAGTAAAGACCGGTGTTGTCGAGGTGCACAATGCGGTGATTGCGAGAGTCAGCCACATAGATGCTGCCATCGGCTGCCAGAGCTAAACCGCGCGGGGCATTGAAGGTAGTTTCAGCTGCTACAGTTATGACCTTGGCAGGTTCAAGGCTGATGGTTTGCTCAAGGTAAGGGTCGACAGCCGGCGTTTCTGGTTGTGGTGCCAATCCGTACTCCCAGATCTGAGCAGCGATATCTTTGCGGATGTACATGCGCATGTCATTGGCTGGAGACCAGGTTGCCAAGGTCAAACTGGGGTTATTGGTGGCTTTGGCATATTGGGTATAGTCGCGATTGAACCATAACTCCCACAATCCAGCGCGGATTTCGGGGTTCTTAAGAGCATCCCAAACGGTCTTGGGTGTCTGGCGTTGGTAAAACTCGTTTGGCCACCACATGCGGGTATAGTTGTAGACGTAATAACCCTCGCGGACTACCGGCTCAACCTTGCTGTAATTGGCTGCACCAACCAATATAACCGGTGAGTCTCGTAAATCGCGCGTGAAGGTTTCACCGACGTACTTTTTGTTGGGGTAATCACGAAAGTACCACCAAAAGGGATACAGGTTCTCATTATCATAGGCTACCGGGATGGAAAGGTCGCCGTAAAGGCGCTTGGAAATCGTTTCCACTTGTTCGAGTACATCTTTCATGTCTCGGGTGGAGTGCGCATAGACAAGTAACTCTTTGGCGTTATCATAGTTGATGTAGGCAGCTCTAAAAGCACTTCGGGCAGTGAAAACTCCCAGAAAAGCAAAACAAACCAACACGAGCAGCTTGGCGTAATGGGCAAACTTCCAGCTTCTCAGCAGACGAACCAGAGCGAAGGCGCTGGCCAGAGTACCAATAAGTGCCATCAGGAAAGTGCTGGTAGCCTGAAGTTCGATGAGCGTCTTCCCTTGTAAGGGTGGATTGTTGCCAAGCAGTGAACCGACCAAGCTGCTGGCAGCAATCACAAAAACAACACTGACCAATGCAACCAGCCAGCCGCGTTTCTCCTTGAGTGCTTCCCAGTCTGTTTTCTCGACCAGATAACCCAATCCCCAGGCGGCTGAAAGGATTAGCGGCATGGTGATGTGGGTAGTTAGCCAGGGCATACGCTCGCCAGCGATGCTGAAGGCCAAAAGGCTCAAAAGGCTCCAGTAGAGCAGAAGCAGCACGATGGGAAGGGTTTTGGCAGGTTCTGGGTCAGCCTCCGGCAGAGTAAATAAACGCAGGTACCAAGGGCGGCGACTAAGTTCGGTCTTTTGATCGTTGAGGGTGTCCTCGGCGACAAGTTTAGTCTTATCTGTGAGATCTTCGGGAGTGGGTAGGTCGGTGACGTCGCCTTGCGCATCAGTTGCAAGTGTTTCCGGGAATTCGAAATCTTGATTTGTGATTGAGTTTTCTTCTGGAAGTACTTGTGTTGTTTCGAGAACTGGTTCAGTCGCGGATTGGAACGGGTGACCAGTCAGGCTGAAGAATAGTTTGTGCTTCAGCGCGAGCACAAATGTCATCAGCGCGCCAATCGCAGGCAGGAATTCGTAAAACGGGATTTGAACGAAAGCATAGTAATAGAGTGGTTGCTCACCACGCTGGACACCTTGTTGTTCCATCCAGTAAGCCAGGGCGGAAACGATGCCCTTGAAGAAACCTTCGCCATGGGTGAAGAAAGTGGTGTAAAACAGAATAAACACTGACCAAAAGATGACCAGACCGAGCAGCCACGTTTTGCGATTCCACAACAGACCCAGAAAAGTTGAGATGACAAATAAAAGCGCAAATACGACCCCGGTACGCAGGATGCCGGCGGTGGATGTGTCCATGGCATTGAAACCAAGCAGTTGAATGGGCAGTGCTGTCAGTAAAGGCATGACCAATAACAATTGGAATACTAACAAATCAAAAACGCGCGAGGCACGGATACGCTTCCAGCCAAGACCTTTAATGATCGAGATAATCAACCAAACCACCGCTCCGACGAAAAGCACCGCAGCGATTAACATCGGGATACGGCTGGCAAAAAAACTGCTCGAGGCTGGTTGGGAAAGCCCTCCTCCAGCTGAAGGTAAGCTTTCGACCAACGGGGTCGCAGGAGTCAGGGATTTTTGCAGCACATAGAACCCGCCGACCAAGACCAGGCAGAGTAAGGCGATCAGGAAGATCGACAGAAAGTTGTTGCGCGCCTTCGGGGTAGGCCACTCGGCATGAGCACACTCGCGGATGAAGAGCAACGCCAGCAAGATCAGCGCTTCGGCGGTGAAAATGTAGGAAGTGGCCTTGTCGGCATAGTGCATACCAACAATAAATGCCAGCCACAAGAGCCACTTGGGCTTACCGTCTTCCATGTAGCGCAGGAACAACCACAGCATCACCAGTCCCCAGAAAACGATATAGATTTCATTGCGGGTGTAGCGGCTGTAAAAAAGAATGTAGGGAGAAATCATGAAGAGTACGCCACCGATCAGTGCTCCGACGCGACCAAGGTAGCGCTTCCAGGCGAAAAGCGTGAAGATGACGACGGCGACGCCAAAAGTTGCAGCCGGCATCCTTGCAGAGAAATCTGATGCGCCAAACAGGAAGTAGGAAAGCGCCATGGCATGAAACTGGAAGGGTCCGTGCGTGACGGGGTCATAGACATAAGTGGAGATCGTATAAGATGGCACGACATGATTGATCTCGTCGTGTGCCATCACTCGCGCGCCAAGGTCATAGAAGCGGCTGATTACAGTGAGCAGTATGATGAGGAAAATTAGCAATCTTTCGACTGTCAGGGCCGGCCAGAAGGGAAAGACCTGTCGGTCCAGGAAGCGATCGGTGGCTTTTGGGGTGGGTTTGAGTTCGGCTTCAACCTGCATAGCGGGGTCTCCGGTGAAATTTTGATTTAGCATCAAAACTATACTATCGGAACGAGGAATCAGCAAGTCGAGAGAGAGTACGTTTTCCGGGTATCTTGATCGATAGGATAGGGAAACGACGAGAGGACAATCGTATTAAGAGGTTCTGATGCCACCTTCGGAGTTTACACCCATAAAACCAAGGCACTGATGATGACCACATCCTGTAAAAAGTGGATTAACCACGCCCAGAAAAACCCGCGTGTCTCCAGGATGGATTTGGTCAGAAAAAAGCCAATGAACGAAGCCATGAACACACCGAGAATCCCGTTTGGTGCCACCCCGAAGTAGTGCACCACACCGAAAACCAAAGCTCCAAAAAGCAGTGTGATCCAGCGAGGTAATTTCTCGTTTTCTCCAACGCTGACAAAACTCAGACGAAAAATAACTTCCTCAATGAACGAATTCATCAATGCGAAAAGCAGGATCCATAGGACCTCTGGAATTAATTGTCCGCTGAAAGTCTTACCTCTGGTTCCCAGAAACATAACGACCGCAGTCACCAAAGTGATGATCAAGCCAATGCTCAATCCAACCGACTTCCAGCGTTCCTTGCCAGGCTCTCTGATTCCGAGTAATGGGGTTGGTTCGACGGGAGCGTCAACCTTGGAGAGTGAGAACAGTGACAGTTTTAGATCGTGTGCAAGCAAGTAAATTAAGCCCAAAGTGACCAGAGCGATTGGCAGAGTAGCCAACTCATAATTAAAATAATGATTGAGCACATCGTTGTCTGACATGACCAAATTCAGGAAAGGATTTCTGCCCAACCAGAGCAGTAAAAATGACGCGATGACAACGAATACAAATATGAGAGCAAAACGCCAACTGATCTTTTTCATATTCCTCACCTGTGCATAGAATCGTAGAGCAAGTTTCCCTTATACCCGGGATGTTATCATGAAAAAATCTCAGCGACAGCAACTATAAAAGGTTTTGCGTGCAATCTTGTCTGCGCAAAGAATGATGCAGATTCGGGTACAATTTGAGTATGCGACTAATTATCAAATTCATCCCACTCTTAATTATCATTGCCATTTTATCCGGCTGTAATCTGATTTTAGTACCTGCGCCTGACGTAACCATCCCTGAAGAGGATCTAATGCAAACCGCGATTTATTTGGTAAGTCAAACGGCTGTGGTCGAACAAGTCACGCCCTCGGCGCAAGTGGAACAAACTGCCATCTGGGCCGTAACGCAGACACCTGAATTCACAGTCACACCTACCCCAACGACTGAGGCTACCTTGACTCCATCCTCAACACTCGAATCAACCCCCATACCTACAATCGAACGCAGCCCCACCCGACCCCAAGTTACACTAACCCCGAGTGGGTGGTGCAATGCGATTGGGCAGGGACCCATTTTTGATATCACCATCCCAGATGGCACAGAAATGCTGCCTGGGCAGACTTTCACGAAAATATGGCGCTTGATCAACACAGGTACCTGCACGTGGACACGGCTGTACAAACTGGTGTTCTATTCGGGAAATGACATGGGGTCTCACCAGGAGAACTTATTTGGTGGAGAGGTGCAGCCTGGTCAGATGGTCGATATTTCGATCCAACTTACAGCCCCATTGGAGCCTGGCATTTACCAAAGCAATTGGATGCTCATGGACGGTAGTGGCAATTTATTTGGCATGGGCTGGAACGCGGATGCGCCTTTTTGGGCAAATATTTACGTGGTTGAGGAGCTAAGCCCAACACCTATTCCTTAATGGAGAGACCATGAATCACAGCGACCCTGAAAACATGCTCAGTTATATTGACGCCCTGCCAGAGGACTTTGAGAAGGCTTGGGTGCTTGGGCATGAACTGCCTCTTCCCGAAGTAAAAGATCTCCGCCAGATCGTAATCTCGGGTATGGGCGGCTCAGCCATCGGCGGTGACTTTTTAGCCTCGTACCTGGCAGATCGTTGCCCTGTACCGATCATATCGCGCCGCAACTATGGTTTGCCCGCCTTCGCCAGAGGTCCTGAAACTCTGGTGGTATGTTCCTCGCACTCAGGCAACACTGAAGAAACTGTCTCTGGTTTCAAAACCGCACAAGACGCGGGCTGTAGTGTGTTGGCGCTTTGTACAGGTGGTTACCTGGCGGATCTGACCATTGAGCACAAAAACCCCTTATGGCTGTTTGAGCATCATGGACAACCGCGGACGGCGATCCCCTATTCCTTTGGATTGTTATTGGCGCTGGTCGAACGGCTGGGATTAGTACAAAATGTCGAATCTGAAGTTGTTGATGCCATCGCCACCATGCGCACGCAACGGGGTCTACTGACTGACAGTTCACCGCTTGCGCAAAACCCATCTCGCAGGTTGGCGGGTCAACTGCAGGAGCGCAACGTGGCTATTTTTGGGGCCGGTGAAAATGAAGTCATTGCGCGACGCTGGAAGACTCAGATCAACGAACTTGCCAAGTCCTGGGCTTCCTTTGAAGGTCTGCCTGAGATGAACCACAACACTCTGGCAGGACTGCTTAACCCCGAAAGCCTTTACGAGCGCACCTCGGCGATATTCCTGAGGGCACCGTTGGATCATCAACGTAATCAGATGCGTCTGGATGCTACCATGCAAGCCTTCCTGCAGGCTGGCGTGATGACGGATGCGGTGTGGGCAAAAGGCACAACCAAGTTAGCGCAGATGTGGTCGTTGCTGCAGTTTGGCGATTATGTCTCGTACTACCTGGCGCTACTTTATGAAGTCGACCCAACCCCGGTGGAGAGCCTGACTGCGCTCAAACAGAGACTCTCGAAAAGCTAAGCGTAGGCGACCTAATTTGACAGGCGACCTAATTTAACGACCTAAATTAACCTTATCAGGCGAAAATCTCTGATATAATATCGGCTCATTGTGGAGAGGTCGCATAGCTGGCCTAGTGCGCTCGCTTGGAAAGCGAGTATACCGCAAGGTATCGCGGGTTCGAATCCCGCCCTCTCCGCTGTTTTTATTTAACCTCCAAGGTGCAATCCGTGATACTTTCATCAGTTTGGTCAATCATTAAGTGAGATGAAAGAAACCACCAAACTACTCCTACTCTCCCGGCAACTTGCGATTGAACCCGATTGGGATGGGTTCTATCGCGAGACACTCCCTCAGGTCTATAATTTCTTTCTCTACCGCACAGGCAACTCGCAATTAGCCGAGGACCTTGCCAGCGAAACCTTCGAACGCACTTGGAGCCACAGGGTAAAATATCGCGAGAACCAATCCAAACTACGGACTTGGTTGTTTGGTATTGCCCGCAACGTCTTTCTTGAGCATCTTCGAGCCGATCGCAGGATCAATCACGTCGAATTAACGAAAGCGTTAGGTGATTCTGAGCCGGAGAATGAAAGCTCGCCTATCCAATCTGAGGAAAGTACATGGCTAAAAGCGGTGCTTGACAACCTGCTGGCGCGGGAGCAGGAGCTCACCTCCCTTAAATTTGGTGCTGGGTTAACCAATCGTGAGATCTCGATTGTCGCACGTCTCTCAGAGTCGAACGTCGGCACGATCCTGATGCGGACACTCCAAAAGATTAGAAAACAGAAGGAGGATTCTGATGGAAGATAATTTTATGTATGAATTGCAGCAACAACCCTCGTCAGACTATTCAATAAGTTTGCAGACACGTTTATAAGCGATTGAAATCGCTCGAAAGTCTCAACAAATGATAAGAATTCGCGTAACAGCCATCACTTCAATAGCCTTGGTTCTGGTCGTGGTCGCCTGTTTATCAGTCCCTTCAGTGAGGGCAGGCATCGAGGCTGTGATCATTAATATTGCCGGACAGACATTCGATGTGACTGCTGAACATCCCGGATTAAGCGAGCAAATTACCGAGGTTACACCAGAATTGCTACCGGTCAATGAAGCTCTTGCCCGGTTTCCAGTTCCAGTAAAGCTGCCT
>JBASOE010000049.1:0-47333 GCA_049657925.1 Anaerolineaceae bacterium | reverse complement strand
GCGTCGGGATGACACACTAAGTAAAGCCAAAGAGTCAACTGCCAGATCCCTCCTGCGTCGGGATGACACAATATGCCAAGCCAAAGAGTCAACGGCCAGATCCCTCCTGCGTCGGGATGACACAATCGTGTCACACCAAAGAGTCAACTGCCAGATCCCTCCTGCGTCGGGATGACACAATAAGGCGTCATCCTCGCCAAACTTGCTGGGGCGACGTGGAAATTGGGTGGCTTCTGGGGTTGTTCAAAGGTATGGCTGTTCGTTATTAAAGGTTAGATTCCTCGCAACTGAGGCTGTATGACACAATGAATTAGGAATAATGGTCTCTGCTTGTGTCATCCCGACGAAAGGAGGGATCTGGCAGTTTACTTAATAACGATGATACCCGTATTCCATGATCTAGAAATGCTAGATTCTTCGCTTCGCTGAATGACACCAGGATAGAATTGCGTATCCAGTGAATTTCATGCTGATCTCTTAGTTATTCATTATTGCCCAAAGTGTCGCTATCCGATTAGAATTAAGTCATGAAAATTGACATTTTCAGCCTCTTTCCTGACGTATTCCAACCCTATTTGAATATCTCCATCCTCAAGCGGGCCATTCAAAATGGTCTGATCGAAGTAAACACGCACAACATCCGCGATTGGGCAACGGATAAACACCACACCACGGACGATACCCCTTATGGCGGGGGCGGAGGCATGGTGATGAAGCCTGAACCTTTGTTCGCGGCGGTTGAAGCTGTTCTTGGAACTCCTCCAGCATGCCCGGTGATTCTGCTATGCCCGCAAGGCCGACCATTCACCCAAGTCATAGCACGGGAGTTGGCGCAGCACGATCAGATCGCTTTAATTTGCGGACGCTATGAGGCGTTTGATGAGCGCATCCGTGAACATCTGTCGACTGACGCGATCTCGATTGGCGATTATGTTCTGACTGGTGGGGAGCTGCCTGCGTTGATCGTGTTGGACGCTGTTGCGCGCCTGCAACCGGGCGTACTTGGAGATGACGAAGCCTCCAGCGACGACTCCTTCGCTGAGCACGGCATATTGGAATACCCACAGTACACCAAACCGGCCAGTTTTCGTGGCTGGGGGGTTCCTGAGGTATTAATGAATGGAAATGTCGCTGAACAGCTAAAATGGAAACGCAGGCAGTCCCTGTTGCGTACGCTAAAATGGCGACCCGACTTGCTGGAGAAGGCTGAATTAACTCAAAAGGAAAAAGCTTTCCTTGAGGCTTTAAAGGCAACAGAAGACTCAGATACAGAGCCTAAAACGATATAATTAGACCATTCGCACTCTATCAACATCATATAAAAGGAGATTCATGCAAAAAGATCGATTACATTATGGCAAGACATTTGTAGTAGGTTTTGGCTTCTTCGCGGTCATGGTGGCCTGGTCGGTTTATAACTCGTTCGTGCCGCTTTTCCTGGGCAATAAATTTAACCTGTCACCTGCCACAATCGGTTTCTTTATGACTCTCGATAACATCGCCGCGCTGTTCCTGCAGCCGGTCATTGGCTCAATCTCAGATAGAACGCGTACCAAGATTGGCCGGCGTTTACCATTCATGTTGGTTGGAGCACCAATCGCGGCAATTGCCTTCTTCTTTGCACCGATGGTAGCCGTCCCATTGTTGGACATTCCCGCGGGAGCCCAACTGCCGTTATTCGTGGCTTGCACGATGACTTTCATGCTGGCGATGGCGATCTGGCGCACCCCTGTAGTCGCCTTAATGCCAGACGTGACCCCTTCGCGGTTTCGCTCACAGGCTAACGGTGTGATCAATTTCATGGGCGGCATTGGTTCGATCATTGCTTTTCTGATCGGCGGGCAACTCTACAAGATTAACCCCGCCTACCCGTTCTGGTTGGCGGCGGTTTTGGTAGTAGTAGGCGTACTGCTGGTATTCCTGTTTGTGCGAGAACCGAAGGTGTATGACGAAAACCCCAACCTGGAGAAGCCCAACTTGTGGCACAGCCTGAAGCAAATCCTGGAAGAACGACAACACGATGCCATCCGCATCTTCCTGGCGATCTTCTTCTGGTTTGTAGCTATGAACGCCATCGAGACCTTCTTTACGCTTTTCGCCAATCGCTCCCTGGGAATACCTGAGGGTGACGCGGTATCGCTGCTGACGCTTAACTCGCTGGCCTTTGTGATCATGGCTTTACCCGCTGGCTTCATTGGTGGAAAATTTGGCCGCAAACGCACCATCAGCGTTGGATTGGTGGTGATGATTTTGGTGATGCTATCAGTTTTCATCATCCCCAAAGAGACTCTGATTGTCAATTTGTTCAAACTGCCAATCTTGGGCCAGGTGCCAGTGGTGGGCATGATGTTGGCGGTGGCAGGCCTGGGATGGGCGCTGATCAACATCAACTCTTTGCCGATGGTGGTTGACTTGACCGACGCGGCGCAGATAGGTACTTACACAGGACTTTATTACCTCTTTTCTACCCTGGCTGCCATTGCCGGCCCGAACATCAATGGTTGGATCGTGCAATTGACCGGCAATAACTACTCTTCGATCTTCCTGATCGGTCCCATTTTCATGGTTGCCGCGCTTGTTTCGATTATGGGAATGAAAGGCGGAGAAGCCCAATCCAGTCGTCCGAGTACGCTCGCTGAAGGTACGACACTCTAAATTGGCAAATTAAAAATTATTCAACCCCCGACAGAATTGTTGGGGGTTGTTTATATTTTTTTATTGTTTTGCACCTATTGAGGAGATTGTTAACAAAAGATTGGGCTTGTCGGAATCGTGATTCGATTTTATACTTGAAGTGATTAAGCCCGGAATTTTACTGGGTAATTTTGTTAGTTCTTAGAGGAGAAAATATATGAGCAAGAAATTCGTTTTTGTAATTAGCCTGATCATTGTCGCCTCAATGATGTTGGCCGCATGCACCCAGGCAACCCCAGCTCCCGCAACCGCAGAACCGGCAAAGGCACTGAAAGTTTGCCAGATTACTGACACGGGCGGTATCGATGATAAGTCCTTCAATGCTACCGCTTGGAAAGGTGTACAGGATGCCGTTGCTGCTGGTGGTGTGGAAGGCAAGTACTTGGAATCCAAGGAAGTTGCCGATTATGAGAAGAATCTGAACGCGTTCCTGGAAGAGAAATGCGATCTGATTATCACAGTCGGTTTCCTCATTGGTGATGCAACCAAGGCTGCTGCTGAAGCCAACCCTGAAGCCAAGTTCTCAATTGTGGACTATTCCTACGACCCTGCCATTTCTAACGTCGTTGGTCAGATCTTCGAGACGGATGAAGCCGCCTTCCTGGCTGGCTATCTTGCCGCAGGTGTCACCAAGACCGGTAAAGTCGGTACATTTGGTGGTCTGCCTATCCCCACTGTTACCATCTTCATGAAGGGCTTTGCTGAAGGCGTTGCCTACTATAACGAGAAGAAGGGTACCGCTGTGGAAGTTTTGGGTTGGGATCTGAACGATGATACCAAAGGCTTGTTCACCAATTCCTTTGATGATCAACAGAAGGGCAAGGAACTTGCCACCTCTCTGATGGACGAAGGTGCTGACATTGTCATGCCAGTCGCCGGCCCAGTCGGTATCGGTGCTGCCGCTGCCCTGAGCGAACGCGAAAACTCCTACTTGATCGGTGTGGACTCTGACTGGTTCCTGACCACCCCCGATTACGCTGCCATTACCCTGACCTCGGTCATGAAGATGATGGACTCTACTACCACCCAGGTGATCAAATCCGTTGCTGACGGTACATTCGCTGGCGGAAATGTGGTTGGAACGCTCGCGAATAAGGGTGTCGGAATTGCCCCCTTCCACGATCTTGACAGCCTCGTCTCTGCTGAACTCAAGGCTGAGTTGATCCAGCTCGAAGCTGACATCATCTCCGGAGCGATTACACTCAAGTAAGTTAATTCTTATTCTTCGAAAAACGGACTGGCTAAACCAGCCCGTTTTTTGTATCCTCGTGGTAAGATTTATTGACAACTGATCGACACTTTTTTATAGAAACGGACACATTATGCCGCCTATTCTAGAATTGAAAGGGATAACCAAGCAATTCCCTGGAGTACTTGCCAATGACCATATTGACCTGGTGCTCAACAAGGGTGAGATTCTGGCACTGCTGGGGGAAAATGGTGCTGGAAAATCTACATTAATGAACATCCTTTACGGACTCTACCAACCCGATGAGGGACGAATCCTCATTAATGGCGAGAACGTGGTAATTGACTCACCCACTGATGCCATCAACAGAGGGATCGGCATGGTGCACCAGCATTTTATGCTGATACCGGTCTTCACAGTGACCGAAAACGTTATGCTGGGGTCTGAATCAGTGAAAGTACTGGGATTCCTGGATCGCGCTGATGGTGCCAGGAAGATCTTGGATATCTCCACAAAATACAACCTGGAAGTCAACCCCGACGACTACTTGCGCGATTTACCGGTGGGCGTTCAGCAAAGGGTAGAGATCATCAAGTTGCTTTATCGTGATGCTGAAATCCTGATTTTTGATGAACCAACCGCCGTTCTCACCCCCCAGGAAGCTGATGAACTGTTCAACATCATGCATTCTCTGGTAGCTCAGGGGAAGTCGATCATTTTTATTACGCACAAATTGCGCGAAGTTCTGGCCATAGCCGATCGTATTATGGTAATTCGACGGGGAAAGATGGTGGGGGAAACCCTACCTGAGCAGGCGGATAAGAACTCCCTGGCAGCCATGATGGTCGGACGTGCGGTAGATCTTTTCGTCGACAAAAAGGTTTGTCAACCAAAAGAGGTGGTTTGCTCGATTGAGAACTTGACTGTAGCGGATAAATTCCAGAACATAGTAGTGGACGACGTCTCTCTGGAGGTGCGTGCCGGAGAAATTGTAGGGGTTGCCGGTGTTCAGGGAAATGGGCAAACCGAATTGGTGTATGCCTTGATGGGCCTACAAAAATCCGTCAGCGGGAAAATTTCACTGATGGGTAATGATGTTACCAAAGCCACTCCCCGCCGCATTACTGAGCTTGGTTGTGCCCATGTGCCCGAAGACCGACAGAGGGAAGGACTGGTGTTGCCCTTCCCAGTCGCGGAAAACCTGGTGCTTTGTACCTACTATAAGGATCCTTTTTCGAAAGGCATTGTACTGCAACTGCCGGTCATATTGGAAAATGCAGAGAAACTGATCAGTGATTTTGACATTCGCACCCCCAGTGCTTTTACATCGGTCGGATCACTTTCTGGTGGTAACCAGCAAAAAGTAATCATCGCCCGTGAGCTGTCGAGACCGATCCAGTTTTTGGTGGCTTCACAGCCAACCCGTGGTCTGGATGTCGGCTCAATAGAATACATTCACAAGCGCATCGTTCAGAAACGTGATGAGGATTGCGGGGTCTTGTTGGTATCTCCGGAGTTGGATGAGATCATGGAATTATCGGATCGCATCGCGGTGATGTATCGGGGCAAAATCATTGCAGTTGTCCCTAATCATGGCATCAGCAAGGAATATATCGGCTTGCTAATGGCCGGAGTCCTACCCAGTGAACCCATCCCAACCGACAGCGACCATGTCGTTGAGGTCACCTTTTAGAGGCGGCAGGTATGACAGAACACAAGAATAACCTTGGCACAGAAATCTTAAACGATATTCAACACGGTCAACCTGAAGTTTCCCGGCACAAACGGAGAAACCTCCATACGATTGCTATCCCGCTTCTGGCTATCCTGACCGGATTGATTATCGGCGCTGTCATGATCGCAGCGACCAGCCCATCGGTTTACTCCGCATTCGGAGAATCAATCGGCAGGGGGTTTTCACAAGCCTTCAGGGAAATTATCACAGCCTACCAAGCCTTATTTAATGGAGCGATCGGTGACCCGGGTAGGATGATCAGAGCCCTGCAGTTGGGTGAAGCTCGCGAAATACGCCAGGCTTTCAATCCCTTCTTGGAAAGCCTGGTACAAGCCACCCCCTATATCTTTGCTGGTCTGGCAGTTGCCTTGGGTTTTCGCTCAGGTTTGTTCAATATCGGTGTTGAAGGCCAGCTTTTCATTGGGGCTATTTGTGCCACTTTTGTCGGCTATACCATTAAGGGTCTACCGCCCATTATTCATATGCCTTTGGCGTTTCTGGCAGGCGCGCTGGGTGGAGCCTTCTGGGGGTTTATCCCCGGCTTACTCAAAGCAAAGACTGGTGGACACGAAGTCATCAACACCATCATGATGAACTGGATTGCCTTCAGGCTAACTGAATGGTTACTTTCAGGCCCAATGTCGCGTCCGGAATCGGGCGGTATGCCCCTTAGCCCGCTCATCCAGAAATCAGCTGAAATACCTCAATTATTTGAAACCCCCATCCGTTTTCATTTAGGCTTTTTCATAGCTCTTTTTGTCGCCTGGTTAGTTTGGTGGTTACTGTTTAAGACTACCTGGGGATTGAACTTGCGTACCGTTGGCGCTAATCCCCGCGCAGCTCGCTACGCTGGTTTGAGCACTACCAAATCGATCATCATGGCAATGTCTCTCTCCGGCGCACTGGCGGGCATGGCAGGGGCGGTGCAGATATTGGCAGTCAACCACAGCATGGCGCTTGGCCTTTCTTCTGGTTATGGTTTTGATAGCATTGCATTGGCTCTAATTGGTAACACCCACCCAGTGGGTGTGGTGTTGGCTTCGATCCTGTTTGGCACTTTGCGCAATGGTGCGACACGTATGATGGTGGTTTCTTCCATCCCCATTGACATTGTTGATGTCATCCAAGCCATTATTCTGATGTTTGTAGCCGCACCTGCCATCATCCGTTCGCTTTATAAACTAAAGAAGCCCAAACAAGAGGACACTCAAATCGTCCTGAGTGGATGGGGAGGTCAGTCATGACAACAGTATCCCAGATTATTACCCATAAACGCATTAGTGAGGTTTCAACTACCCGCAAGGTCGTAATAGGATTGGTTGAAATTTCAATCGCCGCGATCATCTTCCTTGTCTTCGCGATAAATACTGCTGGTGACCTATCCACGACCTTTGTGATGACTCCGGGTGGTATCAATCAGGGACAAATGGGCGACTGGATGTTACCCTCCCGCTTGACCTTGATGGTGCTGGCAGTGATTGCTCTATTGATTGGTGCTTACCAGTTGTTTCGCGGATTTGGCAGGAATACCAACCTAATGGTAGGTATCTGTGCCCTGTTTCTGATCTTCTCGTTTCTGGTATGGCAAGCTGCTGGCAGATCTTTAAATCTGGCAGGTATGCTATCCAGTGCGGTGCTGTTGGCAGTCCCCATCACTCTGGCGGCCTTCTCCGGGATTCTATCTGAACGCTGCGGCATTATCAACATTGCCATCGAAGGCATGATGCTGATGTCTTGTATGGTGGCAGCTTTGGCTGGCAGTGTCAGCCAAAACCCTTGGATTGGGCTATTAGGTGGGGTGCTTTCAGCCATGCTTCTCGCGCTCATCCTCGGAGTGCTTTCGATCAAATATAAAGTCAATCAAACCATCACCGGTACAGTCATCAACATCTTTTCGACGGGCATGACTGCCTTTATTTCTCAACGATTTTTACAGCACAATGAATCCTTGAATACGCCACCCATGTTCACCCGTGTTCCGCTGCCGATTCTGGCTGATATTCCGTTGTTGGGGCCGATCTTGTTCAACACCAACCTGTTCGTGTACCTGATGTTCCTGATACTGATCATCCTTCAAGTCGCTTTGTTCCAAACCCGATGGGGATTAAGATATCGATCGGTTGGTGAACATCCTAAAGCGGCTGATACCCTTGGAATTAATGTTATACGGACACGTTATATGGGTGTCTTATTGAGCGGGCTCGTGGCTGGTATTGCGGGTGCCTTTTTTACGCTTGGATCGGTTGGGCGCTTCGATGAAGGTATGACGGCAGGCAAAGGTTTCATCGGAATTGCCGCGATGATTTTTGGCAACTGGATGCCATTTGGTTCACTTGGGGCAGGATTGCTATTCGGTTTTGCCGATGCGATTGGCTCCAAGCTTTCGTTGTTGGGCAGCGCAATTCCACCACAGTTTATGGCCATGGCTCCATATTTGATCACGATGATTGTCCTGGCTGGCTTTATCGGTAAAGGCCAAGCACCAGCAGCCGAAGGTGAGGTCTACGAAAAGGAGTGAGCCACTGGTTTCTCCCCCCCTCGACAGTCGAGGTGCGTGAACTCAGCCGAGAGGTTAAGGTTGTGATTGCAAATCAACCAACCCGTGGTTTGGACGTAGGCTCGATTGAATATATACACAAAACATTGATTCGCTTGCGCGACGAAGGTGTGGCAGTGCTGGTGATCTCGTCTGAACTGGATGAGATTATGGCAATCACTGACCGCATTGCGGTTATGTACAGAGGGAAGATTGTCGCTACGGTAGATGCCGTGACCACCACACGCGAGGAACTCGGTCTGTTAATGGCAGGATCAAAGCACTAAACGACTGTTTTTTCTATTAACCTGTGGCTGTTCGCGAGAAACGCCACAGGTTTTTAATTGCTCGGGGGAAACGGGAAGTTGGGTCCAGAATTACTATATAAAATCTACTGGTCATCTCTACGACTTGGGATATAAATTAACCTACTGATAATCTCAATTTCAACTCATGCTTATGATTTGTTGGTATGATAAATTGTGAAAATTGATACAAACTTGAGGAGTATCCATGCCCACCATAACCGTCGACAAAATTAACAAGACTTTTGGACAGCTCAAGGCTGTTGATAATGTGTCCTTCGAGGTCAATCCGGGGGAGATATTCGGCCTCATCGGTCCTAACGGTTCTGGTAAAACAACCAGCATTCGCATAATGCTGGACATTTACAAGGCTGATTCCGGTTCAGTAACCATTCTGGGTGGGCCGATGAACGAGGATAAAAAAAACCAAATTGGTTACCTGCCTGAAGAACGTGGTCTATACCAGGATATTCAGTTGGAAAAATGTTTGGTTTACATGGCAACTCTGAAAGGCATGAGCAAAGAAGACATCGCCAAATCACTACCCACTTACCTGGAAAAATTCGATTTGGCTGACCACAAAAAGAAGAAAGTCAAGGAATTATCCAAGGGTATGCAGCAAAAAGCGCAGTTGATTGCCACACTCATACATAATCCTGACATTATCATCATTGATGAACCCTTTAGCGCGCTGGACCCTGTTAATACACAGTTGGTCAAAGACCTGCTGATCGAGCAGCGCAGTGCTGGTAAAACCATTGTCATGTGCACCCACCAAATGAACCAGGTTGAAATGTTGTGTGACCGCATAGTGTTGCTTGATTACGGCAAAGTGTTGCTTTACGGGGATTTGCAGGATATCCGCAAGCAGTTCTCAACCAACCAGGTATTGATTGATACAAGCAGCCAACTTCCCGAAAACTTACCTGGTGTGACCGAGATCAGAGATGAAGGCACGCGGATGCGTTTGATCCCAGAGGCGGGCCTATCGACACAGGAGTTGCTTAAGACCCTGGTTGCGCACGGCATCGCACTGAATGCTTTCGAGGTAGCCGTACCCACCATGGATGAGATCTTTATTGAGGTGGTTAAGGAGGGAAACAACCATCATGAATAAGACTTTTGAAGTCGCGAAGTACGAATACACCCGGCATGTTTCGAAGAAGAGTTTTTGGGTTGGACTGTTTGCTTTGCCTTTGGGTTTACTGCTGTTGATCGGGCTCTCGACCTTGTTGTCAGTCAGTTCGATTGATAAAACACCAATTGGTTATGTTGATCAATCCGGTTTAATAACACTCGAACCAGAAGTGGTCGATAGCGGTGACTTGTTTAGTGAGGATATACAGTTGGTGGCCTTTGATTCTGTTGAGGCAGCTGCCCAAGCCGCAGGTGCAGGTCAGATTCAGGCTTATGTGGTCATTCCCGAAAACTTTCTTTCCTCCTACAAGCTCGATTACCGCTACAATCAACCATTTAACGACTCAATCAGGAGCGATATTTCCGATTTCATTCGCATCAACTTGATGGCAGATGATTCAGTACCCAATTTGCAGCGCATCCAAACTTCACCGGAGTTCATCTCACAATCATTGGATGGTACAAAAACTGGTTCTCCCAACGACTTCGTGACGATATTCATGCCTGTCATCATTGGTGTGCTGTTCTTTTTTGTGGTGATTATGAGCGGATCCTACTTACTTCAAGCGGTGGTCGAAGAAAAAGAAAACCGCACGATGGAAGTAATGGTGACCTCGGTTTCACATAACCAATTGATGGCCGGTAAGATCCTTGGCAACATCAGCGTCGGGCTTACCCAGTTAATCCTATGGGCGATAGTAGCCTTCGGGTTGGTTCTTATCTTTCGTGACCGGGTGGCATTTTTGTTTGAGTTGAAACTCTCACTGAAAGATATAGTCATTCCAGTTTTACTGCTGACCCCAGCTTTTGTCTTTACAGCAGCATTGATGGCAACGTTGGGTGCCACTGTGACCGATACTGAGGAGTCCTCCCAGGTTTCTGGGATTGTGATCCTTCCAATGACCATCCCGTATTACTTCATGGCGACATTCATGCAAAACCCGAATGGGGTGCTTGCCAAAGCCCTCAGTTACTTCCCGATGAGTTCCCCGGTGGCTACAACCTTGCGCATGGCATTTTCGAACGTACCGACGATCGAGATCATTGCAATCTTTATCAGCCAGGTATTGTTTGCTATTTTCAGTGTCTGGTTGGCTGGCAAGGCCTTCAGGAGAGGCATGTTGAATTACTCAAAACGTTTGAAGTTGAAGGACATTTTCAGCAAGGAGGTGGAAAATGCGTAATTTGTGGAAAATTGCCAGGTATGAATTCACCACAACCGTTACAAGACGCTCCTTTCTGTTGACCTTGATTCTATTGCCGTTGATCCCCGCAGTGTTACTTGGTTTATTAAACATACTGAACCGTGGTACCAACAACAACCTGCTGCAAATCTTCAGCAACGAGGTTGCCAACCCACTGCCGGTGGGCGTTCTGGATCAGAGCAGGTTGGTGAATGACTACCCTGATTGGCTGGTTAAGGGCAACATTGTCAGGATATCGGACGAATCTTCCGGACGTGAAGCGGTCAACAGTGGGCGTTTGCAGGGATACTACATCATCGATGCAGATTATCTTGATAATGGCAAGGTAACCTTGGTAAAGCCTGAAATTAATCTTTTCTCTGGCATGGTTCAAAGCCAGCTTGTCACAGAGCTAATCAACTATAACTTAATGGGTTCTTCTGCTGATTTGTATCTTAGGTATACCAACCCAATTCAATTTGAGGTTACCCCGATCAACGCTGAAACTGCTGACACGCGTGACACCAGCAATATGGCTAACTACTTCGTTCCATATGGCGTGACCATGTTCTTCTATTTTATGATCATCTCCAGTTCCAACATGATGCTAACCGCGATTGGCAGGGAAAAGGATAACCGGGTCATGGAGGTCTTGATTTCATCCACGAATCCGCTCAGCCTTTTCCTGGGCAAAATTTTGGCTTTATCAATGGTTGGCTTACTACAGATGGTTATCTGGTTTGGTTCTGCCATTGGTTTGATGCGCCTTGCTGGGCAATCGTTTGACTTGCTTAAAGGGGTCGTTATACCCTGGTCATCTTTGGCGATGGCCATCCCGATCTTTTTGCTGGGTTACTTCATTTTTGGCAGTCTGATGGCAGGTATTGGGGCGATCACCCCCAACCTAAAGGAAGGCGGCCAGGCGACCTTTGTTGTGACCATCCCACTGATCGTAACCATTTTAGCTATCGGTCAATTGATACAGGCTCCCAGCAGCCCAATTTCAGTGGGTTTGAGCTTATTCCCTTTAACTTCTCCGGTAGCTATGATGACCCGCCTGTCAATCGGCAAAGTGCCGCTTTTGCAGATTGTGATCTGTATTGCCTTGCTTGTGGTGACCGCATGGCTGGCTGTGAATGGAGTCGCCAAGCTCTTTCGCGCCCAGACCCTGCTGACCGGACAGAAGTTCCAGTTAAGACCCTTCCTCAAAGCCATGCTTTCCCGGTAATTTCAAAAATCGCATCGAATCTACCTCATCTATGATGGGGTGGATTCTTTCTTGCATCTTTCTAATGGACCCCTAAAAGGGTTTAGAGGAATTGAATGACATTCCCCGAGAGGAGGGGATTTTGAAAATGAAACGAATAGCCATTGTTTTGTCTGCTGTGCTTCTCCTGAGCTCGTGCAATTTGGTTTCGACACCAACACCTGCTGACCCGATGGAACCTCTCCGTACTGCGGCGGCAGCGACCGTTGTTGCCATGACCACCCAGATGATGCAGACACAGATGTCTGTACCGAATCCGATGGCCACGCCAACGACTCCTGTTTTAACACTGCCCCCCTTGGCCACCCAATGGGTTGATCCCGACCAGCCAACCGAAGCCTCTGGACCCGAGGCTACCTCTACGCCTTCCCAGACCTGCGACTTGGCTGAATTTGTGGATGAAACTGTACCTGACGGCACCAAATTTCCCCCAAGCACAAGTTTTGTAAAAGCATGGACACTCAAAAATGTGGGAACTTGTGCCTGGACATCAACGTACGACGCGGTATTTGTTGGTGGCGATTCTATGGATGTACCTGCCGCACAATCTCTGACTTCAGAGCGCATCCTGCCCGGTGAGTCGGTAACCATCCGGATGACATTTACCACACCCTCCTCATCGGGGAAATACCGTACAGAATTTCAACTCCGGAACACCAATGGCGTGCTGTTTAGTTTCAACAATCCCGAATCCACGTACTGGGTCGACATAGAAGTCACTGAGTGAGTTGCTGCCACTGTTCCTATTGCTCTATGAAGAACAATAATTCTGTGATCCATCTGAGCTAAGCGCCTCGCTTGACAAAACTGGGGCTTAACCTACAATAACTTACATGCAATGAGATGCCTATCGGAGATTGTATGAATACTAAAATGATGCATACCCTATTTGTGTTTGGAATATTGTCTGTTCTGTTATTTGTTAGCGCGTGCAGCGCACAGACACCTACCCCGGATGTGGCGAAAGTCAACACGATGATCGCTCAAACGGTGGCGGTTCAACAAACCCGCACCGAGATTGCCAGACCCACCAACACACCACAGCCCACACCCACCAACACCCAACAGCCGCCTACCCCAACCATCGAGCCGACATCTGTTCAATCTACGGCGACGACCCCCACAGTTCAACCTGTTGGCGGCATCGATGGCGGTGAGTGGGTTGCCAGTAATCCGGTGGATAAGGCTGCCCAGTTTCAGGGTCAGACCTTCAAGGTGAATGTGAAACTGATGAACACCGGTACTTCCACCTGGACGACAGATTACGGCATCCGCTACATCAGCGGGGACATCACCGCCTCTGAGGA
This sequence comes from Anaerolineaceae bacterium, assembly GCA_049657925.1. Classification (GTDB taxonomy): domain Bacteria; phylum Chloroflexota; class Anaerolineae; order Anaerolineales; family Anaerolineaceae; genus Mesolinea. The sequence continues at coordinate 33,979 of JBASOE010000049.1, read as the reverse complement.
CACTTATTACATGCCCATTGCTGTTCCTCCAGGCGCACAGGTCAACATGGATGTAAAACTCACTGCACCGACCAAAACTGGCTTGCTGCGTGGGAATTGGGTGATCTTCAATAGTGCCAATGTCGCTTTCTCAAATTTCTATTTCGAGTACGATATAAAGTAAACGAATCTTCACATGGGTGGCGCAAAAGACATTAAACAGGAAATTCGAGCCGAGGCTTTTGACCTCGGCTTTGTCTTGTGCGGATTCTCTGCGGCTAAAACCCCTCATCACTACGATCATTATCTGCGCTGGCTTGAAGCTGGTTGCCACGCTGAGATGGATTACATGGCTCGACCGAACGCGATTTCAGCCAGGGAGCATCCTGAAGCTTTATTACCCGGCTGTCAAACCGTGATTTCTTTGGCGATGGCTTATGGTCCGGCCGCTAAGGCAGTAAAAAATGAAGGAAGCGCTCTAAGAGGCTGGATTGCTGCCTATGCAACCTATCCGGATTACCACAAGGTGATGAGCAGCTCCTTGAATGCTTTGGTTGATCGGTTCGAATCACTTTTAAGTAAGGCTACCTTTATCGCCGTGGATACTGCGCCAATTCTTGAAAAGGAGTTTGCGGTGTCAGGTGGTTTGGGTTGGATTGGACGCAACAGCCTGCTCACCAACCCGATGTATGGTTCCTGGTTGCTGCTGGGGGAGATTCTGACGACAGTCGAGTTCGAAGAAGATCAGGAAACTGTGACCATCGATTGCCGGGATTGTCAACGCTGTGTGATGGCATGTCCGACCAAGGCCATTCGCCCGGATCGCTCGATTGACTCGCGACGCTGTTTAAGCTATCTGACCATTGAATATCGGGGGTCAATCCCTGAGAATTTCAGAGAGCTGATGGGCGATCGCGTGTTCGGTTGTGATGCCTGCCAGACTGCCTGCCCGTACAATCGCGACCTGGTGTCTCTCCCTTCCCCGGAATTTGGCAAACCGACGATTGATTCCTCCCAAGATCTGTTTGAGGCATTTCGGTGGAGCGAGGCTGAGTTTATAGCCAGGTTTGCAAACACGCCGGTCTTGCGCTGTCGCTATCAGGGCTGGAGGCGCAATGCAGCCGTCGCTTTGGGCAATTGCAATGATCCGCAAGGAATTCCAGTTTTACAGGAAGCGTTTCAGAAAGAATTGGATCCTGTTGTCCGCGAGGCGATTGGGTGGGCAATGATCAGGTTGGGGCAGACTGTCCAGCCATCCAATCAGTGAGCCTGAAGAGCAATCTATGGCATAATTAAACCGACCCAGAGGGGGGTCAAAATCTTGCGCATAGGAGTTGTTATGCAAAACCTGCACATCATTTCACACACTCATTGGGATCGCGAATGGTATCGCACATTCCAGCAATTCCGCCTGCAACTGGTGCATCTGGTGGATAATTTGCTGACTCTCTTGGATTCAGACCCGGATTACAAGCATTTCATGCTGGATGGCCAGACCATCGTGCTGGAAGATTACTTGCAGATGAGAATGGCCAACTTCCCCCGGTTGCGCCAATACATACAAGAAGGCCGGGTGTTGATCGGTCCCTGGTACATCCTGCCGGATGAATTCCTGGTCTCTCCCGAAGCGACTATTCGCAACCTGTTGATCGGACGGCAGATTTGCCATATTTTCGATAATCGTATGATGGTTGGTTATATCCCGGACCCCTTTGGGCACCTCAGCCAGATCCCCCAGATCCTGAATGGCTTCCATATCGATACTGCCTGCCTGTGGCGCGGCGTCCCGGATGGTGCCCCCACATTGCTGAGATGGCAAGCCCCCGATGGCAGCGAAGTGTTGCTGGCACACCTCTACAACGGATATGGCAATGTCGCTGATTGGCCAAAACAAGACCTCGATCAGTCCGTGGAGTACCTGAACGATCAGGCAGACAAGTTGATGCCATACGTACCCGGGTCACATTTTCTGATGATGCGTGGCACCGACCACTACGAGCCCCGTCCGAATTTGCCTGAAACCATCCGGTATTACAACCAGGTTAGTGATGATGGTCGCGTCGCTGTTCATTCGACATTGCCTGCTTATTTGGCAGCAGTCACCCAGGAGATCGAAGATAGTCATCTGGAATTGCAGCTGCTAAAGGGTGAATTGCGCGACCCCCATAAGGCGCACATGCTGCCGGCAGTGCTTTCGGCGCGCATGTGGATTAAACAGCGCAACTGGTACTCCCAGACCTTGCTGGAACGTTGGGTGGAACCTTTCGCGCTGTGGGCAGAACTGACTGAAAGAGGAGAAGGTGCCTTCACGCCGATAACGACTTTCCAGACCCATGAACGGGTCGCTGACCCAGCCCCCATTATCAATCAAGCCTGGAAGCTTTTGATCACCAATCACCCCCACGACTCGATCTGCGGTTGTTCCATCGATGCCACCCATGCTGATATGGTCTCGCGCTTTGATCAGGTCGACCAGATTGGTGAAGAGCTGACCAAGCAGGCGCTTAAGTCTCTCAGTGTTGCTGTGGATAGTACCAGTGATAACCCAGATGTTTATGCCTCGATCCAGGTTTTCAATGCGGCGCCTTATAGCCAGACAGGCAAAGTAACTGTGGTCGTCGACCTGCCTGAGTCTGGTGCGGTGAACGTGTTTGATCATCAAGGAAATTTAGTTATTACTGAGCTTGAAGTGTACGAACGTGAGGTCACCGAGTCGAACATTTTCCCGCTGTCTGAACTGCAAAACCAGTTGATGTTGGCTGCGAGCGAAGGCCGCAACAGCAAAAAGTTGATCAATGCTCACCTGGTAGCCGAAGATGGCATGCCAACTATCGAAGCTGAGTTTTCCAGTCTTTTGCCTGCCAACCAAGCCGGGCTCAATAAAGCACTGAGTGAAATCATGGAGTTGATCTTGAACAACCCAGCAGATACATTGGTGCGAGCCAAGGTCTATAACGTGAAAAGCGGTCAACTGAGTTTCATTGCTGAGGATGTGCCCGCCTTTGGGTTGGCTACCTGGCATTTGGCAAGGGCAGATGAAACAAAAGAGCCTGCTGAACCGATTGCTACGTTGGGTGATGAGGACATACTGAGTATTGAGAATGAATACCTCAAATTAATCGTTGATTCGCAGGATGGTTGCCTGGCGCTGACGGATAAACGCTCCGGCGTAACCTTTGGCGGGTTGAACCTTTTTGTTGACACGGGTGATCGTGGGGATGAATACAATTACACTCCCCCCGAAAACGACCGACAGGTTAGCCCCGAAGTGGATTTTGTCGAAATAAGCACTGGTCAGCTTGAGCAGACTGTTTACATTCGCTATAACTACAGACTGCCTGTCGCCTTGGATGAAGACCGTACCAATCGCGCTGAGATGACAGAGGATTGCCCACTTGATGTCATGCTGACTCTCCCGACTAACGCTCCATACGTAGACGTGGAAGTTGGTTTTGAGAACCAGGTGCTTGACCATCGTCTCGAAGTTCACTTCTCAACTGGTTTGCAGGTGGATTCGGCCCGCTTTGACGGCCATTTTGATGTCATTGAACGCCCCATTGAACTGCCTAAGACCGACGGCTCATGGCGCGAACTACCCCGACCGGAAGTACCGCAACGCACTTTTGTCGACGTCAGCGTGGCAGGCATAGGACTGATGGTCGCCAATTTGGGCTTGCCCGAAGTGGCTGCCCTGCGCGCTGAAGATGGCTCGGCCACACTATCGCTGACGCTGCTGAGGTCGGTAGGTTGGCTCTCGCGGGATGACCTGTGGAATCGTCAAGGTCATGCCGGTCCGCCGCTCGAAACGCCTGAAGCGCAAGTTTTGGGTCTGCACCAATTCAACTACCGCCTGATCCCGCACGATGGTGACTGGTTGAAAGCCTCACAACTGGCACATACCTTCCAAACCTCTCTGACCGCTGAGGTCACGCCTCCCAACCATGGCAGCTTGCCGACTCCAACCAGTTTGGTCACTGTCGAACCTGCGAGTTTCCTGGTGACCGCGATCAAACAATCCGAGGACGAAACAGGCTGGATCATTCGAGGTGTCAACCTGTCTGATGCGACTGTTGATCTGAAGGTCAAACCGCACCTGCTGGCGAAGTCCGCCGCGCTCGTATACCTGGACGAAAGTCCGTTGGCTGAGTTACCTTTAACAGAGGTGGGCGTCTCTACACCGGTGAAGTCCAAGCAAATCGTCAGTGTGTTGTTCAGGATAACCGATCAAATTGGCTGAATTAGTGCGCACACCTGACTTTTATATTGGGTCGATCCCGATCTATGGTCGTTTGATCCAGTCGCCGATGGATGGTATCTCCGTACCAACTTTTCGCTGGATTACGCGTAAACTTGGTTCAGCCTACTCCGTTTCTGAGTTTATCAATACGCTTGACTATACCGTCATGCGCCATTATCAGGAAAACCGATTGATCTTTCGTGAAGAAGAAAGGCCATTTGGCTTTCAATTACTCGATAATGACGCCTTTCGAATGGCAGAATCTGCCGCCAGGCTGATGGCAGAATTCAAGCCAGACTTTTTCGACATCAATATTGGTTGCTGCACCCAGCGGGTCACTTCCCGTGGGGCAGGAGCTGGGCTGATGCGCACACCAGAGCTGGTCCGGCAGATATTTATCGAGGTGGGCAAGGCTGTTAATGTGCCCATCACGGCCAAGATCAGGCTTGGGATGGATGAAGATCATCTGAACTATCGCGAGATAGCCGAGATTGCTGTAGCGCATGGGGCACAGGGGGTGGCCTTGCATGGGCGAACTGGCAAGATGGGCTATAGCGGCAAAGCGCGCTGGCAACCTATTGCTGAACTAAAAAGGCTCTTGCCGGTGCCAGTGATCGGAAACGGCGACGTGACCTGTGTTGCAGATGCCCAGCGCATGTTTGAGGAAACCGGTTGTGACGCCATCATGATCGGGCGAGCTTCCAAAGAAAACCCATGGATCTTCGCATGGAAAGATCGTTCAGAGATTCCGCCAGAAAGGGTTTACGCTCTGATCCAGTATCAATATTCTGCAATGGCTGCGCAGATTCCGCCTGAATATGCCATCAAGGCCTTCCGTAAGTATCTTAAAGCTTTAATTGAGCCTTACCAGTTGTCGAGGGATACTCTCAAAGGATTGTTGGTCTGCACCGAGGAAAGGACTCTTTTAGAGTTGATCAACCAGGTGTTCATTGATTTGGGGGTTGACATCAATCAAGACTCAGACTGGTCTCCGAATTTAACCAAAAATTAACCGCGCAACGACTATAATTTAGGTGTCAATTATTGTGTTCACTCAAAGGAGCCCCAATGGAATTATCATCTGATCTGACCCTCAATTCCCAGGACAGCGTCCCACCCGAAACACCCGCGCAACACAAGAAAGTTATTTGGGCTTGGACGATGTATGACTGGGCAAATTCAGCCTTCGCCACGACCGTGATGGGGGCGGTATTGCCCACCTATTTTGCCACTTATATAGCCAAGGGTGCTTCTGTGCCGATTTGGGGCTATGCGGTGGCAATCGGCAGTCTGCTCATTGCTCTCATCAGTCCGATCCTTGGTGCCCTGGCAGACTTCAAAGCCTCAAAGAAGCTCTTTTTAGGAGTTTTTGCTGGTCTTGGAATCGTCAGCACAGCATTACTCTTTTTTGTGACCAATCCGGACCAATTAGTGTTGAACATTCTGCTCTATATCCTGGGGACGATTGGTTTTGCGGGCTCCCTGGTGTTTTATGACTCTCTTCTGCCCCATGTGGCTAAAGAGGACGAGATGGACAAGGTCTCCTCACAAGGTTACGCCATGGGTTATATCGGCGGGGGCATCCTGCTGCTGATTAACGTGTTAATGATCTTTTTTGGACCAAAACTACTCACATCGATGCCTGAGGCGGAAGCGACACAACTGATGATGCGCTTGAGTTTGGCAAGCGTGGCCATCTGGTGGGCAGTATTCTCCATCCCGCTTTTTAAATACATCAAAGAACCACCAAGGAGAGCCGAAAAGAGCGAGATTGGCCAGAGTGTAACCTCTGTAGCCTTTAAGCGCTTGGGCAAAGCCTTCAAGAGCATCCGGGACTACAAAGATCTGTTCTGGTTCTTATTGACCTTCCTCGTTTATGCCAACGGTATTGGCACAATCATTACCATGGCAGCAGCATACGCAGCTGACCTGGGGTTCTCGACGATGGTTGTTCTGGGCACATTCCTGATGGTACAGTTCGTCGCCGCGCCATTTGCGATCCTGTTTGGCAAGTTGAGTGGCAAAATTGGCATCAAGAAAGCTATCACGCTCAGTCTCGTCATCTACTCTGTCATCGCGGTCATCGGTTATTTCATGTCCAAACCTGTGCACATGTTCCTATTGGGTTTCGGCGTGGCGATGGTACAAGGCGGCAGCCAGGCGCTCAGCCGCTCTTTGGTGGGTCAGCTTATGCCCAAGAGTAAGACAGCCGAATTTTACGGTTTCTTTAGTGTTTCAGAGAAGTTTAATACGGTCATTGGCCCAGCCACGATGGCTTTCATTACCAGCCTTACAGGTAATCCGCGGTTTGGGATTGTCTCCCTCGTAATCTTCTTTGTGGCGGGTATATTGATGCTTCGCCGGGTCAACATTGAACGCGGTGTTGCTCAGGCAGCAGCTGAAGATGCAAACATGCTCACCCTTAACTGAACTGTCTCGTTGAGCGATTGCGTTAACCAAAGGTTTACGAAAGGAATTGCTGAGTAACTCGGCAATTCCTTTACTTATCTGATGAGAATACTATAATCAATTTGTTTTCATTTACTTATTCCAGGAGTGTGGATTACAAATCATGAAGCGTTTTCGCGTCGCTGTACTTGCTAACTTGAAGAAAAACGCCCCGCACTTCGAGGGTATGTCTGAGGATCAATGGGATGACCTTGATTCTGAATCCACTGTGTTGGCGATCCGGGATGCGATCCGCGCAGGTGGGCATGAATCCGAATTTCTTGAAGCCGATGAGACCATCATCGATACAATCAGAGATTACCGGCCGGATATTTGCTTCAACATTGCCGAGAGTCATTTTGGCGATTCCCGGGAAGCGCAAATTCCGGCGATCCTTGAGAAACTGCGCATTCCGTACACTGGCTCGAAGGTACTCAGCCTGGCGCTGACCCTCGACAAACCGATGACCAAACGTGTCCTGGCCTGGCATGGATTGCGGACGCCGGCCTTTCAGAGTTTCGAGCGTGTTGATGAGCCGCTGGATGAGGACTTGCACTTTCCACTTTTTGTTAAACCCAGCCGTGAAGGCACTGGAATGGGTGTCTCGATCGATTCGATCGTTCGCGATGAGTACGAACTGCGTAAACAGATTGAGTACATCATCAGACGTTATCATCAAACCGCCCTGGTAGAGACTTTTATCGAGGGACGTGAGATCACCCTGGGCATGGTTGGCAACCTGATCGGCCCGGTTGCCCAGCGCTTGCCCGAGGACGAGGATGCCCCGCGCAACACTGCCGGTCTGACCTTCTTGCCCCCCATGGAAGTTGACCTGAACCCCTATTTAGCATCGGATGGTGTTTACGCCAACCGTCTCAAGACGGCGCTGGCTGCTGAGTTGACCTATCTTTGCCCCGCGCCAATTGCTGAGGTGATGTTAGATGACCTGAACTGGTTGGCAGCGGCTGTGTTCAGGGTTACTGGCGCGCTGGATTGTGCCAGGGTAGATTTCAGGCTCGACATCAACGACAACCTGAAGCCGTATATCCTCGAAATCAACCCATTGCCTGGGCTCACACCGGTGATCTCTGACCTGGTGATTGAAGCGGAAGCCGCTGGAATCCATCATATGGAACTGGTCAATATGATCCTCAACACCGCGCTCAGCCGCTATGGGATGATTTAAGACAGATTTGAGAATTGCGATGATCAGGGTAATGACAATTAAAGATTTTCCCTCAGTCAAAGTATTATGGTCATGCACTGAGGGGATTGGCCTGAACCCCTACGACGATTCAGAGGAACGTATCGCTGTTTTCCTTGAACGCAACCCAACCAGCTGTTTTGTTTGGGAAGAACGGGGAGTGATTATGGGGGTCATTCTGGCAGGTCATGATGGCCGACGCGGATATATTTATCATGCTGCTGTGCATAAAGACCGTCGATCGGAAGGGATTGGCAGTGCTCTATTAAATGCGGCCATTGAGGCTCTAATAGCGCAGGGAATCCATAAAGCAGGCATGCTGGTGATGGCCGACAACCAGACCGGTAATGACTATTGGGAAAAGCGCGGCTGGGAACGCCGCAAGGATGTTTACTACCGTAATCGCGTGCTCAAACAGGATAAAGAGGTTTAATGACTCTGAATATTCGATTGGCTACCGAAAAAGACATCCCTGCTCTGGTTGAAGCACGCCTGGCTCTTTTTGAAGCGCTTTGGAAGAAACAATTCTCAGAAGAAATCCGTGCCAACGGTATGGCCAGGTTGCCGGAGCAGTTCAAAACCATGATGGGTAATAACCTCTTTTGTTTTATTGCTGAAGAAGATGGTCGAACTGTCTCGGTCGGCTGTCTTACCATCATTCCCTACCTGTCCAGTCCGGTTTTACCAACTGGCACATTCGGCCGGATTTCCAATGTCTACACGCGACCTGAATCCCGCAACAAAGGTTACGCAATAGCTTTGATGGAACGTATCATTCAATTTGCCAGGGAGCGTCATCTTGATGCCGTTACGCTGGAAGCCTCCGACATGGGTAAACCGCTTTATGAAGAGTTAGGGTTTGTTGAGGACAATCTGGATCAACACTTACCTATGACGCTGAATTTGTTTTGAGCAGTTTTTCAGATCTGCGCGCGTCGCATCAATTGTGAGTTGATCGCGACAATAACTGTGCTGAGGGACATCAGTAACGCGCCAACTGCAGGGGAAAGCATGATGCCGATTGGCGCAAGCACGCCCGCAGCCAGGGGTAGAGCTATGACGTTGTAGCCTGCTGCCCAGATCAGGTTTTGGATCATTTTCCGGTAACTCAATTTACTCAATCGCATGAGTTTAACCATGTCCAATGGATTGCTACGCACAAGAATAATGCCAGAGGACTCGACCGCCACGTCTGTTCCACTGCCAATAGCAATCCCAACATCGGCTCGGGTAAGGGCAGGAGCGTCGTTGATGCCATCGCCGACCATGGCTACTAACTCCCCTTTAGCTTGCAACTGACTGACCATGGCGTCTTTATTTTCAGGCAGAACCTGAGCAAAATAGCTGTCAACACCCAGTTCTTTGGCCACCGACATTGCCACAGCTTCGCTATCACCCGTCACGATCGCAACTTTGATGCCCATAGCTTGAAGCTGTTTGACAGCCTGTTTGCTTTCCGACCGGATGACATCTGAGAGTGCGAAGGACGCTTTGACCTGGGGATTTCCTCCGTCATGTTCGGCTTCGAGCAGATGCAGTACGCTATGTCCTTTTGCGCTTGACTCTTGATAAAAACTAACTAACTCTTCTGGCAGTTGAACGCTGAGCATCTCGAGCAGACGTGGACCGCCTACCATGAGCCGATGATCTTCGTCATGTGCGATCACACCTCGCCCCTTCAGGGCCTCGAAACCATGTACTTTGGGGAGTTCAAGGCTTTGTTTGGAGGCAGTATCACGAAAAGCTTTGGCAATGGGGTGCTCCGAATCACCTTCAACAGCAGAAGCGGTTGCCAGTGCAACACTTTCATCGTAACCTTTGACACTCTGATAACCAGCCACACCGAGTCTTCCTTCAGTTAGGGTTCCGGTTTTGTCGAACAGGATAGTATTTACGAGGCGAACCTTTTCCAGCGCCAAGCGGTCCCTGATCAGGATACCGTTTTTGGCACCCATCTCACTTGTGATGGCGACGACCAACGGAATCGCCAGACCCAACGCATGCGGACAGGCAATTACTAATACCGTTGCCACCCGCTCTATCACAGTAATATTGAAACCGATTGCGATAGTCCATGCGATAGCGGTCAGGAGGGCTACCCCCAAGGCGATATAGAACAGCCAACCAGCAGCCTTATCGGCCAAAATTTGGGTGCGGCTCTTGGATTGTTGCGCTTGGGCGACCAGGCGCATGATTCCAGCCAGGGCGGTTTGATCGCCAGTCGCGATGACACGAATGCGCAGGCTGCCATCCCCATTAATGGAACCCCCAATCACCTTCAGACCGGTGGATTTGTCGACTGATTTTGACTCCCCCGTAATCATCGCTTCATTGACCGAAGATTCACCCTCGACAATTACACCATCGGCTGGAATACTTGCTCCTGGGCGAACAAGTAAAAGATCGTCATTTTTCAAAAGGTCTACAGCCACTATCTCGAGTGAACCGTCAGAGAGGAGGCGTTCAGCGGTATCTGGCATCAACTTGGCAAGCGCATCCAGTGCGCCTGAAGCCTGGCGGATGCTGCGCATCTCGATCCAGTGACCAAGCAGCATGATGTCGATCAAGGTCACCAGCTCCCAGAAGAAATCCATTTGTCCAGGCAAAAAGAGCGTTGCCGAAGAATAGACAAATGCCACCGTGATGGCCAGAGAGATCAACGTCATCATTCCGGGCTTGCGACTCTTGAGCTCCGGAATAGCCATTTTAATGAATGGTACGCCGCCATAAATGAAGACAATCATCGAAAAGATTGGTGCTATCCACTCACTGCCCGGGAAGCCTGGCAGTGTAAACCCCAGCAGGGATTGCAGACCTTTGCTGAAGATGAGCACAGGGATGGAAAGCAAAAGCGAAACCCAAAACTTGCGCCTGAACATTTCCTCGTGACCGCTGTGGTCGGTCATCGAATGGCCGGCGTGGGCATCATGGTTCTCCATGGCAGCATGATCATGAGCGTCAGAGAGGATGTGCTGGTCGTGAGCGCTGTGATCAGCCATGGCAGCGTGATCATGCGGTTCGGCCTGCTCGTGGGTGGTGTGATCATGCTCGGCTTGGGTGTGACTATGCTCATGCGTGCTGTGATCGTGTTCTTCTGGGTGGTGATGTTCGGTATGATCTTCCATTTGTACCTCGATCGAGTTCGTTATTAAAATAGATAATAGCATTGATAGACTTTGGTTTCATCTCTCTGTTTAAGGTTTTTATCTTTCTGGCCTACCTTATTGGGTGTGCTGGCTACCTTTGGGTATAATCTATAAACTAAAGGGACACGGATTTATGAAAGTTTTCATCGTTGACAGGGCTGGGTTTTTAGGCTATTACACAGTCAAAGTACTCTTGGCGCATGGTGACGAAGTCAGCACGAGGGTTACGGTCAAAGACGCCGCGCAGGTCGCGGTCATCGCACTCGAAAGTGGTCGCGCTGGCGCTGAATATGAGATCGCTGCTGAGAATCTGACCTGGAAGCAGATGATTGCCCGTATAATCAGTGTGGTTGATCAGCACAAAGCTATACTGACCGTGCCAGCTCATTTGTTTTGTTCCAGAAAAGGTAAAAAACATGAACAATCTCAAACAAATCTTGAACCCCAAAGGCACCAAATACGCGTTTCTTATTTTGGGAATAGTACTGGCTGTCGCCTGGGTTCTGATCTGGTTCGGCTTGGTGGATTATCTGATGGCAAATTACGGAAACATGATGTCAGGAATCGACACGACCCTGATGTTGGGGGTCTTTATGGGTATCGTCGGCGTAGCTTTTTTTATCACCGCAATTGCCAGGGATAAACGGGGATTGACCTACGGGGTATATGCCGGGCTGGCTGGAATGGTCGCCTCAGGGCTTTTACTAAGGGAATCTGTTCTACTCGCAGTGTTGGTAGCAGGGGTTTCGCTGTTTGGTGGTTACAATGGCGGTTCCCTGGGTGAGCTGATGCAACAGATCAAATCTCGCCGGCGCAGGTAATTTAATTTCTTAATCAGGCAAATAAGGCATTTCTGGGCCATTGAGCCCCAGGAGTTCGCTGAGCGCAGCTTTTAGGGCGTTGCGGTCATCCCACAGGTATTCGGTAGTACCAAAGCACATTGATTGTTCGTGGCCTTTGCCGCACACCACCACCAGATCACCGGGTTGGGCGATTTTCACTGCGTAACGAATAGCCTCGCGGCGATCGCCGATGCGAAAAAAAGTTTCACCTTCCACTCCTCCGGCTTCAACAGCCGAAAGAGCCATATCCTCAAGAATGGCTGCCAGCGATTCAGTTCGCGGGTCCTCAGCGGTTAACACCGAGATATCTGCGTTGGCAATGGAAACTTTGGGCATCATGCGACGTTTCTCGCGATCACGCAGACCAGCTGAGCCGTATACCGCGATGACCCGTTTGTCGGTCAGCTGCCTGACGGTCTCGAGCGCGCGCTGAAGCCCATTGGGGGTGTGGGCAAAATCGACAATGGCGGAAAAATCCTGCCCTAAATCGATGGTTTCCATGCGTCCGGGCACGATCGGTAAAGTTTTGAGCGCTTGAATGGCAGTTTTAGTGTCGATCCCGAGCGCAAGCACGGTTGCTCCCAGCGCGGCCAGGCAGTTGGAAACGTTGTAGATGCCGATCATTCGGGTTTGAACGCTATAAACGTGCTTACTGATGTGGCAACGGAAGCGTAGCATTTGAGGTGTGTTTTCGATGTTGTCTGCCCAAAGACTGGCTTCGTTGATCATGCTATATGAGATTTGACGGGGCGTGGACACACGTTTCAGGTAACTGTAGGATCGATCATCCTTGTTCAACACGGCCATGCGAGGGTTGCCGATGCGCTTGCGTGGGGTCTCACTCAGGTACTCGAATAGCTTGCCCTTGGCTTCAAGGTAATTCTGCCACGTACCGTGGTAGTCGAGATGCTCGTGGGTGACGTTGGTAATGACGGCAATGTCGTAGTCGCAGGCGGCCACGCGCTGCTGTGCCAGTCCGTGAGAGGTGGTCTCAAGCACACAGTGGGTCATGCCAGCATCGACCATCATCGCCAGGTAGCGCTGAATATCCGGTGAGTCCGGGGTGGTGACGTGGAAGCCCGTGTCAAGCTCTTCGGTGCCGATACGCACACTGACGGTCGAGATCATGCCAGCCTTGATGCCAGCTTCGGTCAGGATGTGATGGATCATTGAAGTGGTGGTGGTCTTGCCGTCCGTGCCGGTGATACCGATGACCCGCAGTTTGCGTGCTGGGAAGTTGTTGAGCGCGCTGGCGATGTAAGCCATAACACGGCGCATATCCCCTTCGGCTTGAATGTAGGGAACCAAAAGACCAGTCGGTTTTGGCCGGTCGCTCAACACGGCCACCGCGCCATTGGCGATAGCTTGGGGCAGGTAATTTAACCCGTCAGAATTCTCGCCTTTGATGGCGACGAACAGCCAACCGGGTTTGACCTGGCGCGAGTCAGCGGTGACACCGCTCACTCGCACGTGTGGCAGATCGCCCAGAATCTGAACTGGGATACGTTTAAATAAGCTGGAAGTGTATTTGTATGCCATGCCTACCCGTAAATGTGTGGTTGTTTGATGCGCTTCGGTTGAGAGCTTCGTAGTTTTAGACCAGCGAATAAAGTCAGTGCACCGATTGCCGCAAAGATCAAGCCTGTTTTGAGGAGGGTTGCATATTCCATTCCCAACACGTCAAAGGCTTCAATCTGGAAGGAGGTCTGGGCGGTTGGGGATAGGGCGAACATGCCATTTGGCACCGACTCGAGCGCGAATGACACCCCGGCTTGAACCTGCTCGGGGGTAACCGGGTCGATCTTCCAGACAGCGGTGCCTTCTTGTCCCTCGATCAATGAAGTGATGATTCTTGGTTGGGGGATAATGACAAAGTTAGGCAGGTCGAGTTGTTGATCCAGCGCGCTGCCGGGGATCAGATCAGCGGGGGCATCAAACTTAACACGAACCAGGCTGGTTTTGCCGATCAAGACACGCAGGGGGTAGTGTATGCTCACTTCGATGGTCTTGCCAGTGGTGTAATCAGCCACGGTAAGATCCTGAAATTCACCCATGCCAGGGTACAGTGCGGTCCAAGTTAGGTAGCCGCCAAGCAGTACGAAAACCGCTCCAGAGATAATTAGAATTAGTTTCAAATTGTTTTTCATTGTATTAATATCTTTCCGATCAGACCCAGCACAATCACTGCCAGGCAGAGCAAGGAGAGCCATTTATACCCAGATTGTAACGCAAAGTGAAGTATAAAGGAGTCCAATGTCGGTTGGGACCTATACCTGGGTGATGGGCGGGAACCGCAAGAGTAGGGCAATCGCAATTTTCCCATTTTCAGTGGTAGAATAATCGAGGAATCTGGGGCGGTGGCGGAATAGGCAGACGCAACGGACTTAAAATCCGTCGGTAGAGATATCGTGTGGGTTCGACCCCCTCCCGCCCTATAAGAGCATCATATGTGCCGGTTACTCTCGTCATAAACACTATCTATGGCGGTGAGACATGGCACATGTTTTTTCCAATAATAATGATATGCAACGGACTTTTACGATTCTGATAGCCAATTTTGTGCGCAGTTTGAAGGCGAAAAGGCGATCAGAAGGCACTCTGGACTACTACTGGTCCAAGTTCCAAAAGCTCGTAATTGCTTTCCCTGATATGGGTTGGGAGGACTAAACCACGTCTGACATTCGTGAGTTTTTGATCGCTTTGAAAACAACCACCAACCTGCGGAGCTTGTTCACACGGCAGAAAGCGTGCACCTCATTTGACCGTGTTGGCTGCCGCGGTCAGATCGGCGATACTCGCACCTAAGAGAATGGGTTATAGTGTGGACTGGTGGAATTTTTTTGAAGTTTGAAGTGTATTCTGTCAAAATTGGTGAATTTTACACGATTCTTCATGATCCTGAGACTGGAATGGTGAATTGTTTTCGAAATTTTGGATGATACAATCGGTTATTGCATTGCTACCTTGAAGCTACAAAAAAAACAACAGCCCCACCAAATCCATGTCATTGTCTGAAAACCTGACTCGGTTTACCCCACAAGATCTAACAGATATTGATACGAATTTCATAAATACTATTGAAAATTCAATCAAAATTTGCTATTGTTAGATCACCCAACTTCTGACAAGTATTAGGGCTTCAGATAACGCAAATTTGTTCATCGCCTATCTTCTGTTCGTAAATTATCCAAGCATCAATTGAGGAGGATCCTGTGAAAGAGCATTTCTACTGCTATTTTTCTTTGTTATGCCTTTTCGTTTTATTGTCTGCTTGTATCCCAATTAGCTTTGCGCCACCGAAAGAAATCCACATTAACAGTGGTGATCAAGTTAAACAAGCAGTCACTGCAATGGATGCCGCGGGCCGGTCGCATATTGCCGGTGTGGTGAACGACCGAATCGTCTACTACAGGACTACTTTTGGAGAACCAGAAGTCAAACTAACAATGACCATGGGTGGTGCGGGGGTCAATTGGAAACAATATAGTCCGGATATTGCTGTCACCAATAACGGCACTGCATGGCTTGTCTGGGTTGAACAGAGAGGTTACCTAGACAAGTATGCCTGTTACCAGATGCTAACCCTCATCCCACCTACTGAGGGTTACGATACAGGTTGTCATCAATTAGACTCATTTGCTTACACCACAGGTAAAGTGATGGTCGTGGCAAATGGAGGCAAGGCATATGCACTATACGACCGAGTTGCTCCAGTCAGCCTGATTGGTTCACTCTGGTATAAGGATTTGACCAGCCCTTCTAATTCCTTGATAGCCTACAGTTTCATAGATAATTCTGAAACAGGAGTTCTTTATAGTTGGGATGCTGGGATCGATAGCCAAGGTTACTTGCATGTTGCTTTCCTCTACAACGACAGTGTTGGAGTGCCGACATCTACCAATCATCTCAAGTATCGTTCCAACAGAGCAACTGACCTTGATGGAACGATGATGCAAGGCTGGAGCATTGCTGACTCCAATATGCTTGAGACTGATACCCCAATCAGCTTGGACTTCTATATGAATATTGCTGTTGAAACTATTGCGGTGGCTTGGGTCTACGAATCAATCGGTGTAGATGTCATCTCGGTCGAATCTTGTCCAACTGCGGGTTGTGGCATTAAAGGGTCGGAAATTGTTACATTGCCCCCAGCTTGGGAGATTGTTTCAATTATTAGTGATGTGGAAACTGTAGGGATCGGAACCTATCTGTACCTGGGGTTCATAGGGGATAATAATCCAGACGCCGATGCGCAAGTCTACTTCGTGTCGGACATCTATGGTACAGGTGCTCTCGCGGCTATCTCACAGGATCGTCCCACCTCCAAGTTTGACCTCGAAGCGGCAAAAGTGGATTCCAGACCAGAATCTGGTTATAGCATTAGTTTTATGGCTCTATCCTGGGGAGAAACCAACTTTGCCTCCGTGGAATACTATACTTATGGCTTGGGCGAAGTGATCAGGGTTCATAAACCCACCTGCACCAGCTCGCTGGTATCGGGAGATTCTGCTTCCAATGGCATTTATCACGCTGGCGTTTGGGAAGCTTGCTCCAATACCTGGTTTACAACCCAGGCGTATCTGAACCAACTGCCACTGATTGTCAAATAGCAGCTTGCAAGCAGACACCGAATGTTATAACTAAGGGTAAGGGACAGGTCATACGTTTGCCCCATCTTTTGGGTTGCGCAGATGTTGAAGACACGACACTCCCAATAATGGAGTTGATGAACCTCAAAACCAATAAATGAGATAGACTCATTACGGTTTTCAATCGCAGATGTTAATCCTGATGAAAGGGCGCTCCAGAAGCGAGCTTTACGAGTATTAATGATTCTTGATAGCACTCTCATAGTTGTTCAACAGATTTTGATTCTGTTTTTTTTGATTGCGATTGGTTATTTCTGTGGGCATTTTAAGATCATTAGTGGCCAGACAGTAACACAGCTTACCGACCTGTTGCTGATCATCCTTACCCCAGCAGTTATCATCACGGCTTTTCAGGTCTCAGGCAGCGACTTGAAGCCAGGAAATATGTTGATCGCAGCGGGGATTGCGCTGCTGACCTTTGTGATCGGTGCATTGCTCTCGTGGCCGGTTTTTCGACGGGAAACCGACGAGCGCAAACGCGTGTTGACCTTTTCCACAGTCTTTTTTAATGCTGGATTTTTTGGCTTGCCTCTTCTGCGTGCGGTACTGGGAGACCTGGCGGTTGTGTATGGTTCGATCTTCGTGGCTGTGTTTAATGTAGTGCTTTGGACTTATGGTGTTGCCCTCATGGATGGTCGCGAAAAGGGAAAGAGCTTGAAAAACTTGCTTAACCCCGGTGTGATCACTGTGGTGATTGTGCTGCTACTCTATGCATTGAAGATCACTCTCCCCGAAATCATCCAGATGCCGATCAGTTCTCTCTCCACAGTCCAATCCCCTTTGGCAATGATCATCATTGGAGTGCAGTTTTATAACTATCGTGAGCAATTTAGTTTCAAGGATCTTGCCGTTTGGAAGATCGTCATGATTAGAAATCTGGCTGTGCCGCTGCTGGTGTTGCCTTTCATCTATTTACTGACCAAAGACCCACAGTTGTTTTTCGCCTGCGCAATGATGGCAGCAACCCCTACCGCAGCGAACTCGATATTGTTTGCCACAAAGTATGAGCGGGACGTGAACTTGACGATCCAGGCGTTGATGCTTACCACGATCATGGCGATCATCACAATCCCGATCGTAATAGCTCTGTCGCGTTGGGTACTGGGAGCCGTAGGAAATGCTCCTGGAATCATACCGTGATACTTAAATCTTCTGGTCGCTGCTGCGTACGACCAAGTTTTTTGAGACAGAGAAACAGGTTTTTGGCCGTGCTACACCGCTGTTCCGAGCAGTTACTTTTCCTGTCCCCCTAACCCATACTTCGAGAAATAGTATAATTGCGGCATGTTAAACAGAGGTTCTTCAGCACGTTGGGTCGTGCTTGTGTTAATGTGTGCATTATTGGTACTTTCTGGATGTGATCCGGTACAGACACCCCCGACAGACGTATTGGTTCAGACGCCAACTTTGGAACTGCCAAACCCAGTGACTGTTTCACCCACCCCCGAACCTATTCCTACGCCTACTGAAGTGCCTGCAGCCGCAAGAGTGAATGGCGAGCCCATTGTCAAGTCTTATTTTGAACACGAAGTAGTGCGTTTTCGCGCTTCGCTCGATCCAAACTTACCCGTACCCACGGATGCTGAGGTTAACCAGAAAGTCTTGGACAGCCTTATCAACCAGGCGCTCTTAGCCCAAGCTGCCCAGACAAATGGTTTTAGCTTGGATGAGGCTGGTGTCCAAGCCAGAGTTGACAACCTTATTACTCAGTTAGGCTCCCCAGAAGCACTGAACCAATGGATGCAGACCAACTTCTATGATGATATTGAATTCCGTATGGCATTGAAACTGGCAGCGGAAGCAGCCTGGCAGCGCGATCAGATCGTCGCCACAGTGCCCGAAAAGGTAGAACAGGCTCACGTGCGCCAGATTATCACCCAAACAGAGGGTAACGCCAACGCCGCACTGCTCGAACTTGGCGGGGGTACTGGCTTTGACGTCATCGCCCTTCGCTACAGTCCTGCTACTGGCGGGGAATTGGGCTGGTTCCCACGTGGTTACTTGAATAACCCCGAAATCGAAGAAGCTGCCTTCACCTTGCCTGTTGGCTCTTACTCTCAGGTTATCGGCACAGAGATCGGATATCACATCATCAAGGTCATCGAGCGGGATAGCGAACACTTGTTGACTACTGACGCGTTGGTGAGCCTGCAAACCAAGGCATTGAATGATTGGCTGGTGCAAGCCCGATCGACAGCGCTGATTGAGGTAATGCTACCTTGAGCAACCAGCGACCGCCAGCAGTAAGCCGGAATAAGAACGACTACAAGACCCGGGCTATACCAACCATGGCGCGCAAAAAGGGACCCTCAGGTGGTGTTGTATTTTTAGCGATCCTGGTGATGGCTGGTATTTTTGTAGCCATGCTTTTTGTGTTAGAGATCTTGCCAATCAAACTTAATGGAACTCCTGCCCTTAGCCCGACACCCGGTATGGTGGAGAGTACCAAAGAGACTATTCAATTACCAGTGGTTGGTTCGGCTGAACCGACCAGGACTGAACCCCCGACTGAGACTCCGATCGCTACAAACACATCAGAGCCGACCCCGACACCGACAGAGTTACCTACGCTCACCCCAACCCCCACTGAGAAGCCGATGCCTTATACAGTGCGTGGCACACCAGAGGCGATGCAAAGTAAAATATTCCGCACTGAGAGCACTTGCGAGACCTACTATGTGGCGGGGAAAGTTGTTGACTTGCAAGACTCGCCAGTGTATCGCTTAACTATCAAATTAGCTGGCATGTACGGTGGGGATATTGTTGAATTTTCGACACAATCGGGCGACGCCACACTTTACGGGGACTCAGGGTTTGAATTTGCCTTTGCCAACAAGCGAATTAATGAAGACCAGATTTACATTCAGCTATTCGATGCCGACGGCGAGGCAATCTCGACGCGCAGGTCCTTGAGCGTCAGCGATTCGTGCGATCAGAACCTGCTGAACGTCATTTTTAAGCAAGTAAGATAGTTATCCCTCTTAGTATTTCGGGTTGATCTGGATATCCTCGTTTGAGTTCAGGTTGCCTGTCAGCGGCTTGCCATTGACAGGCAGGATACTGGAATTCGCAAAGTACTCAAATCCAAACAATGTTGTTTCACCCACTTTTTTGCCCGGAATGGGCATCAAGCGGGCTGTAAGAGGTTTATTTAGCCTTAATGCCAGCGCTGTGAGATCCAACAGTACAGGATAAAGTTCTGCCTCTGTTGTGTCCCCGGGCAAGGGGATAACGTCCAATCCGGTGCCGCAAACCGCGGAATTCAACAGCAAGTTCTGCAAGCTGAGGTGTCCTTCAGTGGTACGCTGTGCCAAACCGCTATCCTCAAGCACTGGTAACATCAAGCCATTGAAGCCGACACGTTGATAATGTGCCTGGTCGAGTGTGTCGGTTAGAAATGCAGAAGCAAACAAACTGCCAGCTTGCCCAAAGGCGGGCAAGCCAAGATTCTCGAGAGCTTTGCCGATTGAATTAGCTTCGTTGGGGAAAGGCGCAAGGGTAAAGTCAATACCTCTAAAGGAGTAACCATAGATATTGCTGACTTTCTCGGCTGCTGTAGTGAGCCTCGCAGCGTGACTTTCGATGCTGGAAATCAGAGTTTGGCGGGCATCCTGCAGAGATCGGGCGTGTCCGAAGGCTTCAACTGCCAGATCTGCGCCTTCAATCGCCAGGGCAAAGGAAGGAGGTGCTTTCTCAGCATAGGCAGCAGGGAAGAATGGGGCGTAAGGAGGCACGTTGGCCAGTGCGGCGAAGCGCAGGTTGCCAAAACCATCGGGTTCAAGCGTAGAAAGTTGTCGGATTACCTTGGCGCAAGCCTTGGCTGCTGATAAAGAAGCCTGGTGGTCAGGCGTATTCAGCAAGCCAGTCATGAAGATGTGGTTGTTTGAGCCCAGAACAGCAGGGATGCTTTCGTAATCAGCCAAATTAGACGGGCTGGCTGGACCGAGGGAGAGATACTCAAATCCTTCAGCATGGGCTTCGACGGCCAGATAGGCTGCCTCGAGAGGACGTTGGTAAACGGGCAGCCACGCCGGGAAGGGTGGAGTAGCCATACGCAGGGTTTGCACTTCATAACCTGCCTGGTTGAGATCATGGCGGGCGTGATTGGCAAAAACCCCAACCCTCGAAAGCAGTGTGCGGTTGGGTGGAAAGCCCGGCGCGCAAAATACGGTAATGGACCTGATTTTCACCCGGACCTCTGCCTGAGGACTTCAAAGAGTAATATTCCAGCAGAAATCGCAGCGTTCAAAGACTCGTTCTGACCAGCCATCGGAATGCGTGCAGAGCCAGTAACGATACGCTGAGCTTCCTGGCTGATACCCTCAGCTTCGCCACCGATAAGCAGCGCTGTAGGCTTGCATAAGTCAGCCTGCCAATACGCGATTTCACCTTCCATATCAGCCTGTAGGACTTGAAAATCGCCGACTACTGTACCGATAGTATCCCAGTCTACGTTGAAGATTGGTAGTCTGAAATGCGAGCCCATGCTTGAACGGACTACTTTCGGAGACCATGCGTCTGTTGTACCTGGCGTCAGAAGCACCGCTTGAACGCCTGCTGCTTCAGCCGTGCGCAGGATGGTACCCAGATTGCCTGGGTCACGCACCTGATCAAGGATCAAGAGGAAGTTGTTTTCAGTACTCAATTCCCATGTTGGCAACGAAAAGACCGCCAACACGCCTTGAGAAGTTTCAGTGTCGCTAAGGTGGTCAAACAAACGCGATTCGACGAGCAATAGTGGGACGGTCGGGGGTAGCAAGCGCAGGGCTTTGTCTACTCTGGGGGAGTGTTCGGGTTTATAAAGCACGAATTGCACAGGTAACTCAGAATCAAGCCCATCCTCGAGCAAACGCGCGCCTTCCGCGACGAAGGCATGATGCTTGCGGCGAGCTTTGGGCTGCTCCAAAAGCGAGCGCACCAGCTGTAAATGCTGATTCTGAGGAGAGGTAATTAGTTCTTCATTCGGGTTCACAGCAGGAATTATAAGGGATTAAGCCGACTCTGCTGCTACCGACTTTAAGTTTACGGTCAGATGGCCTGTAGGAGAAATGTCGAGCCGGGCGTAACAGAGGCGGAACTTATTGCGACGTTCAGGATAACCCGCCCCAGGGTTGATGAAGCGCTGACCGTCCATGACTTCATCGAGCTGAAGATGTAAATGGCCATAGACGACCACGTTCGCGTCGGGGTAAATTTTGGCGAGTGCCTCCTGAAAGCGAACATGGCTGACCTGATGACCTGAGGTGAACAATCTTAGGTAATTGAGCGCCCATTCCTTGATACTGATATGCCCATGAGTCAAAACGAAACGAATACCATGGATATCCCTGGTGATTTCCCTCGGCAGGTGATAATGCAGAAACCAGTCGCGGTTGCCCTCAACAGCGATGGTTGGAGCGATCTGGTTCAGCGCATCGATAGCGCTGGGCGTACAAACATCCCCAGCGTGCCAAATCTCGTTGGGTGATTCAACACGAATGGCGGCGAGCAACCCGCTGTCCAGCTGGTTGACACGATCACCGACGTGGGTATCGGAGACAAGAATAATGCAATAATCTGTGATCATTGTTGTTGTTTAGCTGGCTTGCCTGATTTCTTGACCACCAGTTGCCACCATAACGACCATAGTTGTTTGCCAGTGCGCCAAAGGTGCGGCCAATTGAAGAACTGGGACTGACCGTACGTACGGTAGTGGTGGCTGACAGGCACTTCTTTGAACTTGAAACCTGCGTCCTGGAATTTCTTGACCATCTCGAGACAGATGGTGCCTGAGTGTGATTCCAAGGTGACCTGGTCGAAGAGAGCGCGGCGGATCAGGCGGAAGTCACAATCGACATCTTTTAGCTTAAATCCAAAGGCTAGTTTGACAATGTAATGGTAGGTGCGACCGATGACCTTGCGATAAAACGGATCGTTGCGAGCAATTTTATAGCCGTTAACCACATCCACACCCGGTTCAAGCGCTTTCACAAGGTTGACCAGTTCAAGCGGGTTGTATTGCGCATCACCATCCGTGTAGAAAATCCACTCCTTGGTGGCATTGGCAAAACCAGTGCGCAGGGCAGCACCATAGCCTTTATTGCCGTCATGGGGGATGATGCGCAGTTCCGGGGAGCGGTTGGCAAGCTCGTCGAGAACCTTTTGGGTGTAGTCTTTGCTGCCATCGTTGACCACAATTACTTCGTAATCGTCCGTGACTTGCCGTAAGGCCAGTAAAACAGTCAGAACCATACTGGTGATGGTGCCGCCGTCGTTGTATGCCGGAAAAACGGCGGAAATCCCGCCAGTCAGTTTGGTATCCATGGCGATTATTTTACCTTGCTTTGGCAGTGGGGGTTATGGATCACACTCACCGCCCGGGAATTGGGCACAAAGCGCGTCCCTGACGAACAGTTTGCCAAAGTCATTCTCAAAAAGCAACTGGAATCCGGGGATGACACCAGCATCGGCCGGTTGGTAAAACTCGCGTGCCAGCTCCAATTCTGCCTGATCAATGGCAACAACTTCATCATTGAGGTAATCCCTGATACGCTGTTTCTGTAAGTAGATAACGTCGAAGTTGCCTTCCTGGATGAACCTGTTGTTGAGCATGTCGAATGAAGTGGTCAATAGCCACCCGGGATAATAGGGTACGTACATGCGATAGTCGTGATAAACGCGCAATTTTTGCCCATCCAGTGGTGCAAGTTTGGCTTTAGCCAATTTGTCGAAGCCCAATGCCTCGCTGGTCTCCGCACGCTGGGTCTGTTCGGTGATGAGAGTAATATCCTGTTTCACGAAGAGGACGGCCTGAAGGAGAACCAACACCAGCGCGATTGGGATCAATACTCGCAGCAATAGTGGTCGATTTTGGCGCAGAGGCGGTTTCGGGAAAACGATCACCAGGTTTGAGAGCATGACCAAAGCAGCCGGCAGCCAATACTGATACTTAAAATGTGTCACCGTGAAAATAGTGAAAGTAAGTGGGATAAACCAGGCAATAGTCAGCGCGGGCAGTAATTTATCTTTGTGATATTTAAGCGATAAAAAGCTACAAATTACTGCCAGGAGCAAGAAAAAGGCCTCGCCATAGGAAGCACGCATGTATGGCCAGGCGTATTGGATGCCGACAGGGTAGACCAGAGCGTAGCCCTTGGAAACCTCGAAGGTTTCTTTATAGAAGGTGAAGGCATAGGTCTTGAGGGCTTCGAGATTGAAGATGAAGGGGTTGGCAATCACAAACGCGATACTCATCACCAGGATAAAACGCAGACCTTTGTTGACAGCCTGTTTAGTGGTGAGCGATTTATCTTTGATGCCCCACGCGAGTACCATCAGAATAGTAAGAAAGAAGAACACCCCTATTAATTTGGTGGCGATGAGCACACCGCAAATGACTGCTGCCCAGTAGAAGTAGCGTTTGAAACTCAGTTTGTCCTTCCATAGGAAGTAGAGTACCAGAACGGACAAGAAAAACGCCAGACCATCTGGGTGCAGCCACATACTATTGCGTACGCTAGCCGGAATGAGCCATAATAAAACATAAAGAGCGACCGATCGATAAGTACGGAATCCGTCATGCATGTAAACCAGCAACAGCAATGCACCAATCATGGGCAAGACACTGACCACTTGACGTAAAACAAGCATCAGTAATGGTGTATTCTCAAACTGACCAGCCCAACGGATGGGATAGGCGATTGCAGAACTTAACCCGAAAAATGGGAAACCATAGTGGTAAAAATCATAATTGATGAAATGATACAGTGATTCGCCAAAGCTGCCGCGTGGGTAGGTCATGCGGTCCACGACCGTATAAATCGCGCCTTCATCCGGCTCGAAGATTGTAAGCATTGAAAAATCTTCTGATGCTTTTGAGTTTGGCAAACAGAATAAGCCGAAGATCAAGACAGACAGGACAATTAATGACCAAACAACCAGTTTGTTGGGCTTTTGCATGGGGGTATTATAACCATTCCCAGGGATTGCCCGGGAATGGTTTTGTAAGCTGGATGGTTTGAAAGTCTAACTCAAGTTGGCTAAGAGTTTGCTATACCAAATTTGGGTGCGGTAAGGGTGATAGCCAAGCCGAGTATATAAGCCCAAAGCTCCAGAGGGGTTCTCGGCATCTACGCCGAGGGCGACCTCAGTCATGTTGAGCGCTTTAAACATGCGCATCGAACGGCATATCAGAGCAGAAGCCACCCCCTTGCCCCGATAGGGTCGTCGGACACTAATGCCTTCGGTATATCCTCGATAGCGTTTATCCAGATCATTCTGACGTGTATCCATGTAATTCATTACCATGCCAGCCACTTCGTCACCGTCCCAGGCAACTTGCCAAAGCTCTGGACGTGTAAAATAACTACCGACAAATTCAAGATAGAACTCTTCGGTCGGCTCGGTTGCTCCCCATTCGTCTCTGAAGGCTTCATTCGATGCTTCCCAAACCTGCCGCACCTGTGAATTGAGCACTGGGCGCACTTCCAAACCATCGGGCAATGGTTCGTCGGGCAGTTCGCCATCGAGCGAGCGGCTCATATCGAAGAAGTAGCGCAGTGGTTTGTAGCCATGTGCGTCGAGCAGCTGTATTTTCTTTTTATCCTCTTCTCTCGTCAATAAATCGATCTGGTCTCCACCTTTAACGGGGGACAAGGTGTCAGCCACTTCCAGGGATCTTGTTTCTGCCCAATTGATCATGAAGTCGCCAAGAGGAGATTCAAGCCATTCGGGCAGCATCCAGAAAGTGGTCAGGTGAACCCGGCTTTCATCCGCGATGACGCTTTCCCACCAATGCCGGAGATAACCTACTGGTTCGCCATTGATCCTTGCGAGCAAGAAGTCCTTGGAGAGGTCACAATTGGACAGGTGGGCGAAGGAATGTTTGAAGTATTCAAAGTCCAGGCTGCCGTCGTGCAACCCAAGCTGCCACAATTTATCACAGAGTTTGACGAGGTCCCGTAAATCTTCTTCACCCTGAAAGGCGTCAAGTGTCAACCCGGCAGTGCCTGGAGGTGTAGGGAAGTTAATATTTAACTCGGTTCGTGCAGTCATCAATGACACTCTTTCTGTAATACAAAAAGTATTGAGAGTAAGCACCTTGAAAAATCAGTCAATTACAGCTCCCAGCCCGTTAGGCCGGCGCGTGACGATCAATTACAGGGCGATAAGTAATTCTACAAACATTAACCGGGCAAGTCAAACAGTAACGCATTAGTTTATCTAAAATGCTTGCGAGATGCTATCGTTAGCTCAAATGAAAATGTTACCGAGGTGGCGATAATAGCAACGGATCGAATTGGCATAGATGAGGGAAGGAAGAATCTATCCATGATTTGGGGGTGACATCGGCATCTGACTGAGCGAGATTAGAGTCAGTTTATGCTGATCAAAAAGAGATCGAAAAAAAATATGGTATAAAAAAGGCAACAGAATGGACTTAGAGTATCTTTCTTGAGGCTGCTGTTTGATCGGTTGTTTTGCTTTTTCAAGTTTATTGATTTAACTATTTCGGCCTACTCAAAGTCTCTTAACCTAATTTGGTAACAGGACACCTCGTTCTGCCAAGGAGGCGCTATGAAAACTGTTGTAGCGGGGGCGCTGGGGGAATGTGTTCACGTTGCAGGGGTTTATAACTTTCTGCGCCTGGCGGAGAAAGCTGGTTGGCGTACTGTCTTTTTGGGTCCCGCTATCTCCCCGGCCGATTTTCTCGAAGCAGTCAGGCGCGAAAAGGCAGACCTTGCAGGTGTTTCCTACCGCCTTACCCCCGAAACTGGCGAACGTCTTTTAGGTGAATTTGCGGAACTTGCAGACGATCTAAGATCGGCCGGCGTGCGTTTTGTGTTTGGTGGAACGCCGCCAGTGGCCGAAAAAGCACATCAAATAACCGGTTTCTTCGAAAGAGTCTTTGATGGCTCCGAAGGCGTTGAGGAGATTGCCGCTTTTCTACGCGATGAAGAATTCTCACCAGATGACCCTTCTGCCTATCCACGTACACTCATTGATCGCATCCAATGGAAAGCGCCATACCCGCTGCTTCGCCATCATTTTGGGTTGCCAACCATGGAGGAAACGCTGGATGGGATCAGGCAAATTGCTGAGGCAAGGGTTTTGGATGTGATTTCACTTGGCATCGACCAGGACGCACAGGAGAATTTTTATCATCCAGAAAGGCAAGACCCCCGTGCAAGGGGAGCAGGTGGAGTGCCGGTACGCAGCGAAGAGGATTACAGGGCTTTGTTTGATGCTTCCCGCTATGGAAACTACCCATTAATGCGCACCTATTCCGGTACGGATGATTTTATCCGTCTGGCCGAGATGTACATGCGGTCGATCAATAATGCCTGGTGTGCCATCCCACTCTTCTGGTTCAACCAGATGGACGGTAGAGGCCCTTTGACCCTCGAATCTTCCATACGAGAGCACCAGCTGGTGATGTCTTGGTATGGTCAGAGAGGCATACCGGTGGAACTCAACGAGCCGCATCACTGGGGCATGCGGGATGCACCGGACGTGATTTATGTGGTGTCCGCCTACCTTTCAGCGTGGAACGCGAAAGAGTTTGGGGTGAAGGACTATATCGCCCAGATGATGTTCAACAGCCCGAATGGGACAAGTGACAAGCTGGACCTGGCCAAGATGTTGGCGTTACTGGAGATGATCCAGCCGCTTGAAAGTGAAAACTTCAGGGTCTGGCGGCAGACACGCACTGGATTGTTAAGCTATCCCTTGGAACAAAACGCAGCCAGGGCACATCTTTCCGCCACAATTTACCTGCAAATGGCGTTAAAGCCGCATATCGTTCACATTGTGGGGCACACTGAAGCGCATCACGCTGCAACCGGTGCGGATGTGATTGATGCCTCTCGTATGGCGAGGTTGGTTATTGAACGGGCAATTGATGGGCAGCCTGATTTACTGTTAGACCCAGTTTTGTTGGCGCGAAAAGATCACCTCAAGGCTGAGGCAACCATCACTTTACAGGCTATCCGAAACATCGCGGAACCAGGTGTGGACGACCCCTTCAGTCATCCAGCGACTTTGGCAAAGGCGGTGAAGGCAGGTGTCCTGGATGCACCGCAGCTCAAGAATAACCGGTTTGCAGCAGGAACCATCCAGACCAGAGTTATCAAGGGTGGTTGTGAAGTGGTCGATAATAATGGCCAACCACTCAGTGAAGCACCTCGTTTGGTTGAATACCTTTAGATTGGAGAACACGATGAGTAACCAGGATAACATTATGGTGATTGGCGCCGGCAATGGCGGTAAAGCCATGGCAGCGCATATGGCCTTGCTTGGTCACAAAGTGACTTTATACAATCGCACTTTCGAACATATCGCGGTCATCAAGGAGCGCGGCGGGATTGACCTGGAATTTCCTGGCGGATTAAGTGGATTTGGTCGTCTTTACCAGGTAACCGATAACATCGAAACAGCATTAAAAGATGCCGGTCTTGTCATGGTTGTGGTGCCTTCTTACGGTCATCGGGACGTAGCGACCATGACAGCACCCTTTTTACGTGATGACCACATTGTGGTGCTGCATCCAGGCCGGACAGGCGGGGCTATTGAGTTCTACGAGGTCTTGCGACAGCTGGGTGTCGTATCCAAGCCATTGATTGCTGAGGCTGAAACCTTCATATTTGCCAGCCGCTCAGAAGGACCCAGCCAGGTAAGGATATTTCGCATTAAGGAATCCGTTCCAATTGCTGCGCTACCTGGCAACCGAACGAACGAGGTTTTGGACGCAGTCAAGGCGGTGTATCCTCAATTTGTGGACGGTGGCAACGTGCTGATGACCGGCTTGAACAATATGGGTGCGATTTTTCATCCTGCCCTGGCATTGTTGAATACGGGTTGGATCGAAGCGACACATGGCGATTTTCAATTCTATGTGGATGGTGTGACCCCATCAGTCGCCAGAGTACTGGAAGTCATCGATCGTGAGCGAGTGACCGTTGCCTCGGCTTTGGGGCTGCGAGCCAGAACAAGTTTGGAATGGCTGGAGTTGGCTTACAATGCCCGGGGAGCTGACTTGTATGAAGCGATGCATAATCAGAGCGGTTACTACGGCATCAAAGCGCCTCCTACCATGAACCACCGCTATATTACTGAAGAAGTACCCATGAGCCTGGTGCCGATTTCTTCGCTGGCTAAACGCTATGGTGTTTCCGTCAGGGGTATCGACAGCCTGATAAGTCTGGCATGCTTCATCCATAACACGGATTACTGGCGCAAAGGTCGGACCCTTGAAAAACTCGGTATCGCGGAATTAAGCATTGAAGAATTGACCCGGTTTGTGGAGACTGGAGAGCGGGATTGACTTCTTGTGGCTAAACTTCTTGCTCAATGACGCAACTGATTATGACTTGGGTTTCTTGAGGAAGCCGAAAACTATGACTAAGACGAGACCAACAAAACTGACCCCAGTCAAAACCATCCCAACACGTTGGCTGTTGCCCAACACCTCGTAGTAGGCGGGGACGGTGGGAGTGGGGGTCAGCGTCGGTAAAGGTGTGCGCGTAGGTATAGGCGTACGGGTAGGTCGGGGAATCGTTGGGGTGGGGGTCAGGCGGGTTGGCGTCGGTGGAAATTGATCAGTGGGGGTTTTCGTGTTCGCAAAGCGGATGACCAGCACGGTGCCTTCATACAACTCGGTCGCGTCGGGGCTGTTGCCACTTTGCATTTGAATGGTTTGGGCAGGGACACCGTAAGCTTTTGAGATTTCTTCGAGCGTGTCACCGTATACTACGACGTGATAGATCGACCCATCCGCGTTGGGAGTGGAGATGGTGACGCCATCATTGACAGGCTCATTCATGGCTGAAATGGTCAGGTGCGGCTCACCTAAAAGCGACCCGGTCGCCAAAACCAGCAATAAGAGAAGACGCAAGATTTTCATTGTTCCAATTATAGCCGGTTCTATCACGAGCTTATTATGAACAGATTATTGTCATAAAAAATGCTTGTCAATAAAAAAGCAGTCAATAAAAAAGCAGTGTCAAAGTGATTGCAATAGATGTATACTAAATAGAGGGAATTTCCCCATAGTATGCTTATGGGAGAGTATATCTGCCCCCGTGAATTGCACGATCGTTTGTTAAAAAGTCGAATCAAAATATATGTTGATTCACTTAGAACAAGGAAACCTATATGTTAGCGGATAATTCTCAGGCTATTAGTATAAAAAAACTCACAAAGCGGTATAAAAATGGTTTTCTGGCAAATGACGACATTAATCTATATGTGAACTCAGGCGAAGTCGTCGGTTTAATTGGGCTTAATGGCGCAGGCAAAACAACCTTCATCCGACAGTTATTGGGCTTGCTTAAACCAACTTCTGGTGAGATTGCAATTAAAGGAATTCATCCAACCCAGGTTAGGCCCTATCGCGACCTAGTGGCTTATGTGCCGCAAAATCCATTGTATTACCCTTCGTTAACCCCAAGCGAAGTGCTGGAATTCTCCTTAATTTCCCGTAAAACAAATGAGCAAAATAAAAAAGAAATCATTTCAACCATATTGCAAGAGTTAGATATCAATGAGTACAAGGATACCGAAGGGTATCGATTATCACCTGGGATTCACAAGTCGATATTGTTAGCGCTCGCTCTGATTAAGAACGCGCCTGTCATCATTATGGATGAACCGACAAATTTGGTGGATATCCAAAAACAAAGAATCATATGGGATCGTTTACTTGCAGAAAAACAAAGAAATAAGGCGATTTTATTAACCAGTCACAATATTAATGAGATTCGATCACTTTGCGATCGAATCTATTTTATTGCGTCGGGAAAAATCATAGCCAATGGACGACAAGACGAATTGTTCAAGGAATATAAAACGCCTTTGGAACTAAGTCTTTCCTTTGAAGACGAAAGTTTGGAAATAGGAAAACTGGGAAATATACAGATGATGAATGGGTTTGTAAAAACTTCATTCGAAAATATAAAAGACGGCATTAGATTTCTTGAAGATGCTTCAAATCTCGGGGATCTATCCTCAATCCTCATGGAAGGTCCTTCTTTGGAAAATGTCATAGCAAGGATATTGAGGGAAAAATGAAATATATCAGGTTGGTTCTTTTTGAATTAAAGGGAATGAAGCTTTTTCGATTCCAACTATTAACTTCCTTATTAGTGATACCTTTACTATTATTTGTAGTTCAGCTCAATTCTGCAGGCGCAAATCCTTCCACTTTACAAACGACGATCGTCTCATTTATTGTAGCGACAATCGTCAGTGGCTTACTGGGATTGTTGGCGCTCCGAATTTGTAATTCCTTCTTACCAGATGTTCTTGAGTTGTATTCGACAATGGCCATTACTAAAATCGAAATGATATTAAGTTTAACATTAACTTATATACTTTTAGTCAGCCCACAGATTATTATCGGTACCCTTATCATGGTCTCTACCAAATCAATCAACAATACTTGGGCGTTTATTGCTACGATCCTGCTATCATTGGTCTGGTTTTCAATTCTGGCGATCGGAATGGGTCTCTGGATTAAAAATTATTATCTTATAATGGGAATCATGCCGCTGTTCACATTGGTGTTGCTCATGGTTTCGCCAATCTACCTGGCTCCTTTATTGAATTCACCGGTAATTAAGATTCTAACCATGTTGAATCCAATCTCATATTTTGTTAACCTGTTTCAGGCTTCACTGAACAACGAATTGTTATTCCCAGTTTCGTATTCAGTCGTGTTTATTACAATGACTCTTCTGGCACTTGTCTTTTTCGTGAGCCGAAAAATCAATGATTTATATGCTCTTGAAAATTATTGATGGAATTTGCAGAACACGACTTGCTAATCTCGTGATTTTGAATTCAATCCTGATGAAACGCCTCTCAGCTTGTCTAAAGGCGAAATTGCCCATCTCCTACAGTATCTGAGCTTTATTCAAGGCTTGCATCAACCATTACTTTTGTATTGAAATGACCATAGACACAGCGACAAAAAAACACACGCAATGGTCGACATAAAGGGTAAAATTAGCCGGGTGAGGAACGTCAACCAAACCTGTTCCGCCAGAGGCATTATGTTAGATCTGAAATTCATCCGAGAAGAACCTGAGGTCGTCAAAGCATCATTGGTAAAACGTCATAGTGACTCCTCCATGGTCGATGAAGTCATAAGACTGGATGAATCCCGACGGGCTCTGATTTTGGAAGTGGAATCCCATAAGGCTCAACGCAACGCAGTTTCAAAGGAAATTGGACGTTCAAAGGATTCTGTTGACCGTGAACAAAAAATCGCTGCCATGCGTACCCTGGGAGATGAAATTGCTGAGCTTGACATAACATTACATAACGTGGAAACTGATCTGAAAGCGGTCATGTCTCGCATTCCAAACATCGTTGATGATGATGTCCCACTAGGTGAGAGCGACAAAGATAACGTGGTCGTGCGCACCATCGGCGAACCAAAAGTATTCGACTTTACCCCCAAACCACACTGGGAACTCGGACCTGACCTGGGTATCATCAATTTTGAAGATGGTGTCAAAATTGCCGGTTCGCGTTTTTACACATTGCAAGGAGCTGGAGCCAGATTGCAACGTGCATTGATATTCTGGATGCTCGACCTGCACTTGAAGCAAGGATACCGCGAGATCTATCCGCCATGGATGGTTAAGGAAGAGGTCATGTTCGCGGCTGGCGAGTTACCTGAGTTTGCAGATAACCTCTATCACGATCATCAGGATGATTTTTGGTGGGTGCCCACCGCGGAAGTACCGCTGACCGGCATCTATATGGGTGAAGTAATCGAAGAAACCGCTCTTCCGATCAACCTGACCGCTTATACAGCTTGCTTCAGGCGCGAAAAAATGAGCGCTGGCCGGGATGTGAGAGGCATCAAGCGCGGTCATCAGTTTGACAAAGTGGAGATGTACAAGTATTGCCTGCCCGAAGAAAGCGCCATTGAACTCAAAAACATGTTGGCAGATGCCGAAGCCACCTGCGCCGCCTTGGGGTTGACTTATCGTGTGTTGGCACAATCAACCGGTGATTTAGGCTTCAAAGCACACAAAACCTTTGACCTGGAGGTCTGGGCACCCGGCTGTGCTGAGTGGCTGGAAGTCTCTTCGGTTTCGAACGTGGGCGAATTTCAGGCACGACGTGCCAATATCAAGTATCGCCCCGCGGACGGATCTATTTCAAAATTTGTGCACACCCTAAATGGCTCCGGTTTGGGTTTACCGCGCACTTTGATTGCTGTACTTGAAACCTACCAGCAGGCGGATGGTTCTGTCGTGGTGCCTGAAGTTCTCAAACCCTTCATGGGTGGCATTGAGGTAATTGGAGCCTAATGGTTGAATACTCGGTTACGTATTGGGTTGTTTTTGTCGTCTCATTGTTGCTTAACGTGAGCGGTCTGCTGAGTCTATTATTGGTGTTTTTCCCCGGATTGACAGTGGTTTGGTTAGGCCAACTGGTTTGGGTCATTGCCACAGGTTTCAATCGTGGACACGAACCCTGGCAATTTGGTTTGACCATCGCCATATTTGTAGTCAGTACGATCCTGATGATTGTTGGAGGGCTGATCGACAACGTGTTGATGGCCAAGGGAACCATGGCGAAGAAGACACCGTGGTGGGTGGTCGTGGTAACCTGGGTTTGTATGGTCGTCGGTGGAATCCTACTTAACCCGATCGGTGGTTTGGCGCTTTCTCTGTTGGTATTGTTCCTGTTTGAGTATTTTCGCAATGATAAAGATCAAGTTAAGGCGTTTGAATCAACCAAGGGCTGGGTGACTGGGTGGGGTACAGCTGCTATCGTGCGATTAGTGATGGCTGTGGTAATGTTGCTGCTTTGGTTGTTCGAAGTTGCGGTTTTATAATTAAATCTTAACGCGAAACTCTGGCTTGCCGGGCAAGGTACAGGGCGATGGAACCTGCCGCAGCAGCATTGAGCGATTCAATCTTTCCGAACATGGGCAATTTCATCAGTTCATCACAATTCTTGCGAACCAATTCGCGTAAGCCAGAGCCTTCGTTGCCTACAACTAACGCAATTCCACCATTCAGCCTGAGTTGATCGGGTGTGTGGGATCGTTCGTCTTCATCGAGGCCATATACCCAAATGTCCAACTTTTTAAAGCGTTCAATGGCCTGGACCAGGTTGTATTGAGCGATTAGCAGGTGCTCTGAAGCCCCACTGCTGGAGTGAACCACGGCTGGGGTAAT
The DNA here is from genome assembly GCA_049657925.1 of Anaerolineaceae bacterium. Lineage (GTDB taxonomy): Bacteria > Chloroflexota > Anaerolineae > Anaerolineales > Anaerolineaceae > Mesolinea. Next base: position 297 of record JBASOE010000049.1, on the reverse strand, counting down.
TTGCGCCGCCTGGGAAGAGGGAATCACCACACCGTGGATACCCATTGCTTCGGCAGTGCGTAACAAAGTAGCCAGATTCTGCGGGTCCTGGATCAGGTCAAGCAAAAGAAAGAAAGGTGGCTCACCAACTGACTTACTGTAGGCAATCAGGTCCTCCAGAGCGGCGTAGGGGTAACTGCTGCACTCAAGCGCAACCCCCTGGTGGTTGTAGCCCAAGGGATCAAGACCGTCACGAGGGGTTTCTTCGATGATCAGCTTGCGCTCACGCGCCATCTGTAGAATTTGAGAAAGCTGCCC
>JBASOE010000048.1:0-6682 GCA_049657925.1 Anaerolineaceae bacterium | reverse complement strand
GGTCTGACCTGTCCATGACTCATGAGAGATTCTTGGAAATACCCGTTCAGGTCGACCCACCCCACATGGATTTGGTCAACCCACCATCACTTTGCACCGTCAAATTTGAATCACGGGGCCATGAAATTGACTTGTGGTGGGTCGGACCTGTCCTGACCCATGAGAGATTCTTGGAAATGTCCGCCCAGGTCGACCCACCCTACATGGATTTGGTCAACCCACCATCACATTGCACCGTCATTATTGAATCACGGGGTCATGGAATTGATATTTGTGGTGGGTCGGACCTGTTCATGACTCATGAGAGATTCTTGGAAATGCCCACCCAGGTCGACCCGCCCTACATGGATGTGGTAACTCTGATTTCCCTCTCAATCCCTTTGCAGACGCTGTTCCTTCCAGATATCTGCCTCGTTGTTGTAGCCCGCCCGTTCCCAAAAACCGGTCCGATCGGTCGCGCTAAACTCCAAACCCCTTAGCCACTTGGCTCCTTTCCACAAATACACGTCTTTGAGGTCTTCCCGCCCCGGGATCGCCCCGCACACGCCTCTCAACGGGAACCCGTGGTCGGGGGAGATCGGTTTGCCGTCGTAATGGGTCGCCAGCAGGAAGTTATCCTGTCTCATAACCTCCAGCGGAAGGTTGACCGTAAAACCATGCTCGGCATGTTGGATAACATACTTCGCCTGCGGTTTGGGCTTGACCAGCTCCATCTCAACCAGAGTCTTCAAACTGACCCCTTCCCATTCCGTGTCCAATTTTGACCAGGTGGTGACGCAATGTAGGTCCATCACCATTTTGGTTCTGGGCAAAGCGCTGAATTCCACCCAGTTCATCAGCAGCGGCTTCTCCACCTCTCCCCACACCCTGAATGTCCATGTTTTGAGGTCTAACTTCGGCACGGGTCCATAATGCAAGACGGGAAAGCGGGAAGTCAATAATTGTCCTGGTGGAACGCGGTCATTCGTAGACAGATCTTTACGTTTAAACATATGCTTCCTTTCAAAATACAAGTGATTCGCCGGGTTGAAGAACCGTCACTTCGGTCGTCGTTTCAGCTTCCACGCGGGTTTTCCAGGCTTCGGGGTCCTGCTTGATCAGATCGAAGGTGTTGTAATGGATGGGTACGACCATCTTTGGCTTCAGCAATTTGACCGCCTTCAAGGCATCCTCCGGGTCCATGGTGTAATGGCCACCGATCGGCAACGCCGCCAGATCGATGCCTTCCTTGCTCATCAAAGCCATGTCCCCAAACAACTTGGTATCCCCAGCCAGATAGATGCTTTTCCCGTCTAATGTCATGATCAAGAATCCAACCGGATCCCCGCCAGAACTGCCATCCTTGAAGGTAGAGTGATGCTCCGCCTTGGTTGGTATGACGCGACCAAAGGGGAAGTCCAATTCCTCACCCACTTGCACGCTACGAGTTTTAAGTCCTTGTTGTTCAACCCATTCACAGATCTCAGGATTGGAAATGCCAATGGCGCCAGTGCGCTTTAAGATCTCAATTGTCTCTCCGAGGTGATCGTAGTGCGCGTGAGTGACCAATACATAATCAGCCTCGACTTCATCAGCGCTGATCCTCACCCAAGGATTACCAATAAACCAGGGGTCTATCAGGAGTTTATAACCTGAGGTCTCGAGGCTCAAGTTTGCATGTCCGTTGTAGGTAAAAACTGTGTCCATTCGCTCTCCTTAATGGCATGAAAGGCCCTTCAATCACTGCCAAGCCAACTAAACAGACCGCCGTTCTGGTGATACACATCTTCAGTCAATTTGATCGGGTCCAGACGCGGAAACTGACTGTGGTAAAGCCCATCCGCCTGTAAGAGATAGAACCCAAGCGAATCCTTCTGCCAGATCAGATTCTCGACTGAATCAGAAGAGATCTGCTGCAAAAATGTGCCGTCTGCGGCATGTAATTTGGTACCGGTATCTGACCACGAGATCAGCCATTGCCCATCCGGCGAAGCATTGAGCCCTGAGGCATCAGGTATCGACAAATGTGTGCCGTTCTTGTCAAACGCGACTACCCCGCTATCATTGGATGCCAGAAAGCTTCCTAAACCGCTGTCAAATTCCAACCACAGGTAACTGCCTAACAACACCTGGTCGAAGGTGATTGTTCCGGTGCTGCGCAGGTAGATACCGGGAGCCTGTTTGTTTTGACGGGCAGATTCGTCACCTATGAGCAATGCAATGCTGCCGTCTGTTGGGCTGATCGTCACGCTATCGAAGTTACCAGCAAAGAGCGAAATTGGTGTACCCCCATTCACATTCAATAGTCGCAGCTTGCTGTTCCCCATTTCACTGTGCGTAAACATTAGCAGACGCGATTCGTTAAGCCAACCCACATACACTTCCTCGATGCTGTCCTGCGGAGGAGAATAGAGGTAATTCACCCGCTCCAAGTTATCCATTGACATGCTGGCTACCAGGGATACCCGCCATTGATAAGGATTGTTGCGGGTGTCAGCTTCCTGAAAAACCAAAATTTGTCCACCTGGCGACCACAGCGGGATTAGATCTTGTTGGTAACGCGAGGTGATGCGGTCTATCTTCTGAGTAGCAGGGTTATAACTGAACAGGTTGGTGGCATCACCATCCACAGCTTTCGGGAACACAGCTCTGCCATCGATTTGGTTCCAACTAATGCCATATGGCGCGATGGCTGCCTGTAAGGCATAACCTGCCTGCCGGTTGTTGACATTAAGCAAGTCCTTTTGCACGCCACCCGAAAGCAGACTGGTCAAATTTTGTACCGCCAGGTTGGTGCCTGAGACTTTATAAAGCGCGAATTCACCCTCATTTTGCGTGCTGCCGGCCCGTACAAGTAATATTTTTCCATCCGGGGAAACCGCACCAGGCAGGTCAGCAACAATCACCGGGGATGGCAGATCGAGTTGGCGCACCAGATTGGTGTCGCGGTCGGCCGTAAAGAGAATGGAACCATCCTCACTTGGGAATAACAACCAGGGTCCGTCTGAAGGGATCGGGGTGCTCACCCTGGTAGGTGCGGCAGTGGCGGTGGGAGTGGAAGTTACCGTTGGTGAAGGGGTAAGCGCTTGCGCGCTGGCAGTGCGTCCTTGCACCACTGCTGTTTCTGTGCCGCGCCAAGCTACCGGCGTGGGAGCAGTATAGCGGCATCCCAGCGTTATAATGATCAAACAAAAAATCAGTAAACCGTAACGCCTACTGTGTTTCATGAAATAATCATAACCCAACAACCAGCGTGATTACAACAACCGTATACGGAATCTTTTTACAGAATTTCGAGTTTCGCCAGTGAAGCTACCAAAGCTTTCAAACCGAAGCCCTCGAAAAAGACTTCAACGGTTTCATCCCCTTGCTCGACGCGGCTGGTTTTCACCACGCCTCTGCCGTATACACCGTGCCTGACCTGCATTCCTGTCTGAAATTTCTTCTTGGGCGCTTCAGTGGGCATCCGCCCGGTCTGCATGTAAGCAGGCACCTCCCAGCGACTGTAGCCGGGTTCGCTATTGTAATTGAGGCGGCTGGGCAAACCCCTTGGGCTGCCTGAAAGCAGCGTCGCTGGCAAATCATCCAGGAACCGCGAAGGCAGTGTATCCTCATAAGAACCATAGGGGGTCCTTCGCCGTGCAGCTCGAGTGAGGGTTAGCTTCTTCTTTGCGCGTGTCATGCCCACATACAGCAATCTGCGCTCTTCGGCCAGAGATTCTTCGTCATCCCGCGAACGGCTGTGCGGCAGCAAGAGCTCATCCAGCCCGGTAATGAACACGTGCTCAAATTCCAAACCTTTGGCCGCGTGCAGGGTCAGCATAGTCGGCGCGTCCAGCGTTTCGGGCAGCGTGTCCTGGTCAGCCACCAGCGCCATAGCTTCCAAAAAATCTGCCAGTCCTGTGGTCTCATATTCGATCAATACCGATCGCAATTCCATCACGTTTTCCCAGCGGTCCTGACCTTCTTCACTTTTATCCTGGATGAAAGCTTGGTAACCAACGTCTTCAATCACGCGATCGAACAATAACGGTACGACGTTCTTCTGGGCGAATTCCCGCCATTCCAACAAGTGCCGCCCAAAATTGCCCAGGCGTACGCCCTCATTGCCAAACAGCTCAGCGACACCCGGCTTACCCGAAGCCAGACCCAACAGTGTTTCACCCATGGTCGACTCCAAGGCAAGCGCGACCTCAGCAAGCTTCTCCACCGACTTTCCGCCAATCCCCCGCGTGGGTGTGTTGATCACGCGCTTCAGGCTGATTTCGTCCTTGGGGTTGTAGATGATACGCAAGTAGGCGATCATGTCTTTAACCTCACGCCGACCATAGAAGCGCTGCGCTCCAACCAGACGATAGGCAATACCCTCACGTCGAAACGCCTCTTCAAACAAACGCGATTGCGCGTTGGTGCGGTACATGATGGCAAAGTCACTCGGGTTGATCTTTTGACGATTGATCCCCTCCTGTACAGCCGTAATCACCAGATCAGCTTCTTCACGATCGTCGCTGGCCACTACCAGCGAGATTTTCTCGCCTTTGGTCTGCTTGGTAAAAAGCTTTTTAGGGGTACGATTGGCATTGCGGGCGATCACTGCCATCGCTCCGTCCAGAATGCTCTGGGTGGAACGGTAATTCTGTTCAAGCAAGATCGTGGTGATTGGCTTGAAGTCCGATTTAAAGCGTTCGACGTTGCGATAGTCCGCACCGCGCCAGCGATAGATTGATTGGTCCTCGTCACCCACAACGTATAAGTTGCGATGCAGACTGGCCAGGTTGCGTAAAATCGCATATTGCGACAGGTTGGTGTCCTGGAATTCATCCACCAAAATATGCTCAAACTTGTGGCCGTACGTGTCCCTCACCAACGGATAGTTTTCTAAGATCTGATTGGTGTAAACCAGCATATCGTCAAAATCCATGGCGTTATTCTTCACCAACAACTGCTGATAACGGGCATAGAAGCGCTTGACTTGTTCGTCTCTGAAATTCTGCACCGGGAAGTTCGCCGGGGTGATCAGATCGTTCTTGGCATTCGAAATGGCGTCCAGAATCGAACCCGGGCGGAAGAGTTTCTCATCCAGATTCGATTCGCGGACGACCTGTTTCATCAAGCTTTCCTGGTCGTCGGCGTCAAAGATCACAAAGTCCTTGGTTACCGGCAAAAGGTCTGCTTCACGTCGCAAAATCCGTCCGCACAAATTGTGGAAGGTACCCAGCCAAATCCCTGCGGCCTTATCGCCCAGAATTTTGGTGACCCGCGCCCCCATTTCTTTAGCAGCTTTGTTAGTGAAGGTTACCGCCATAATGTTCCAGGCTGGCACGCCCATCACCCCTACCAGGTAGGCAATGCGATAGGTCAGCACGCGTGTCTTGCCCGAACCCGGGCCTGCCAATACGAGGGTCGGGCCGGTTGGCGCCGCCACCGCGGCTTGTTGTTGTGGGTTGAGCAGGTTTAATAAATCATCCATGACGTGTGGTATTGTACTGCATCACTGTTGAGTGGAAGGATGGAGGGTGTGGCAACTAAAAAAACAGGAGCATCAACAGAAAATTAATGGAAAAAACTTGACTTTTTTCTTCCAGTTGCTATACATTGTCTATAGGACTTATTTAACCACATTGTACATTCGAAATGGAGGGAAGGCCATGAGATATAAGTTTGTATCAGTTATAGTCCTGATCATCAGTTTGTTATTCTTGTCAATTGAGATACCAGTTCAAGGTTCCAGACCACCTGACTCGTTACTCCAAGAGACATACCCTATCGAGTCATCCAGCTCTGGTGCTGCTTCTGAAGTTTTAGAAACCTATCCTATTGAGGAGGTTTCAACTCCACAACCCACACCAAAAGCACCATTTATTTACAATCCTGCCTTGGTGACAGAAGATACAATTGGCGTACTTTCTTCGGGTGAACTCATCAACAGGAATGAGGAGATCGAGTTGTTCAAATTAGAACACACAAACGCTGACGGCTTTGTAGAAGTGCCTCCGTTTATACCGCCTGGAAAAGGGAAAACACCTTTTCCAGGCGGTATTAGTTATGATCCCTTAGGAGGTGTAATCAGTCCTGATGCAGTAATCGGAACTGATGATCGCATACTTGTCGTTAACCTCAGTGATTATCTTCCGTATTCAGCGATTGTCTATCTTGAGATTCTTTGGGACGAGAATCAACCGACGAGTTGGTGTACCGGTTGGTTAGTAGGGCCTAGCAGCGTTATTACCGCGGCGCACTGCATTTATGATGCCACGAGGCAACCCTATGCAACGCCAGTTCGAGTAAGAGCTTTCCCAGGGATGTCAACGGGTTCTGTAAATCCAACACCATACGCGATGTGTCCTGAATTCGAACGTTGGGTGCCATATGAATGGGTAGTCCAAGGTCAGAGTAGGTATTGGGACTACGGAGTTTACCGCCTGGCATGCAGAGTAGGTGACTATACTGGTTACTTCGGTTTCATGCAGACCGTTGATAATAATCAACTGGTTGAGTTAGCTGGATATCCGGATCAAGTCGATGGTTTAGCTGTTCCGCTAGGTTCAATGTACACCACGGCGGGAAATGTAACTATTGTCAAGGCTAAATAGGAATGTCCTAATGTTGGCTAAATAGAAGTGTCCTAATTAATCACAACAGTAGGCTTACCATTCAGTTTCTTTCCATAGGTTCTCCAAGGGTGATCAACGGGGGGAGACAG
>JBASOE010000047.1:0-3252 GCA_049657925.1 Anaerolineaceae bacterium | reverse complement strand
GTAAGGGGCTTTCAGATCTAAAAACAAAATGGGGTCAGTCATTTTTGCTCACCAAGGCTTGATAATCGAGATAATCGCGAATGTAATCAGCTGGATCGTAGAGTTCTGATGCCATTACCAATAAGGTCGCGTCGGGTGAATAGTCAAATTCAGTCGCCCAGATCATCGGAGGTACGTGAAGCCCTTTGGTCGGATGATCTAACACAACGCAAACGCGCTTAGTTCCGTCATCCACATTCACCTTGCAGCTGCCTTTGAGGCATAACATGAACTGATGGCACTTCAAATGGGCGTGATCCCCGCGGATTTGCGGACCGGGCACCGAGAACACGACAAAGTAGCGCTTGGGTTGGAAGGGCAGCCCGGCGCCAAGCTCACCAACTGTCAGGTCACCGCGCACGTCAGGGTGATACGGCAGATGCACGAGTGTCACTCCATCAATCCCAACTTCTTCAATGCTTACATTGTGTCTAATTGCTGTCATTGATATAATCCCTTAAGATTTATGGATCTTAACCTGAAACATACATATTATAACCGGCCAGACCAGACCACAATCACGCAGCAGATGGTAAAATGGATGCGCAATGAACCCTCCAGTATTGCAGGTTAACTCCCTCACTAAAAATTACGACGGCTTTCTGGCACTTAACGCTATAACTTTCTCACTTCAACAAGGCACCATCACCTTGCTGAGTGGACCAAATGGATCAGGAAAAACCACCTTATTGAATTGCATTTCAGGTCTACTGAATCCGACGAGTGGAGAGTTGCTCATCGCAGGGTTGGACCCTGCTGTGTATTGGCGCGAAACGAGACAGGCGATGGTTTTCGTCCCGGATGTGCCCCGTTTTTACCTTGAACTAACTGCATTTGAACACTTGCGATTTATCGCCGCAGCCAATAACGCACTCGAAGGTTTTGAGACCCGTGCTGAAGAGCTGCTGACAAGATTCGGATTATGGGAGGCCAAGGATGGCTTTCCACACCATTATTCACGCGGTATGCGGCTCAAACTGGGTTTGTTAATGGGGTTGATACGACCAGCCAAGCTATTATTGTTGGACGAACCTACCGCTTCGATTGACAGCGAAGGTCGCGAGCTATTGGAACTCGAGTTGATCGAGAGAAAAAACGCAGGTATGACGGTGTTGCTCAGCTCACATGATTCATTCCTGGCTGAACGTCTGGGAGCTGATCTGTTTACCTTGCACGCTGGCCACATGAAACAGATTGAATTAAAACCCGATATCAATGAAAACTCCTGAGGACACTTCAAAGAAAGCTGTTCATACCTTACGTTGGCGACAAGAGCGTTCCGATTTGCGTTACCTGCTCAGTTTGTTCGCTTACGATTTCAGTGACCACTCTGTAAATTCTCGCCTTTACCTTATATACATCCTGGTTTTCGTTGCTATCATGGGAATGATGGGCTTGATGTATGCGGCCCAAGGTGCTGGCCAATTGTTGCTGCTTCTCAACCCTCAGGAGCCAGTAAAAGCCGCGATGATTATCTCGCTATCCATCAGTCTGGTGTTTTTTCTCGTCCAATTGGTGATGGGGCTGCGAAAGAGCCCCCTTATCTTCTCAGAAGACGACGCCCAAATTCTTGCCCAGCAACCTGTCAACTCCTCTTACCTTAGTTGCAGGTGGATAATCAAACCCTGGCTTGAAAGTGCCTTGCTCTTCGTGTTGCTGAACCTTTTAGTGGCATTTGCTTTGGCTGAGACCCGTCTTCCCACCACAGCCATCGCCCAATACCTGCCCACTTATTTTTGGATAGGAGTGCGCTTCACTTTCACACTGCTGCCACTGCACTTCATCGGTTTTGTCGGCACAATTATCTGCGGGTTAATCGCTATGCGAAAGAGAAAGGTTATCCGCTATCTGTTGCCTGGGCTGTTCGCTAGTGTGATGGCTGTTACCTACTTTGTTTTCGCCTTGAAGGGCGAACCAGAGAGCATCCTCTTACTTCCATACGGTGTGGGTTTCGGATTGGGTGGGGGATTGTTATTATGTGTAATTTATCTGGTGATGATCGCGGGACTCGTGCTTTTACTTACATCTATCGCTCAGAATTTCAATCCACTACAAGCCGCTCGTGAGACTGCATTCGGCCATCAAATAGCGAGTCTTGCCCGGTTTGGTCGGTTGGAAGAAGTCAAGGAACTGTCAACTCGGAAACGTCTCGGACTCAGACGTGTCACCCACTTTCTGCCGGACTGGCAAGGTGAGAAAGCTTTTATTTGGAAATTGCTCCTGCAAACCAAGCGCCAACTGACATTCCAGGAAGTCTGGAAGTATTTTATCATCCTGTTAGGTGCCTTATCACTTCAATTAACAATTCTCCAGGGCACTGCCTTTCTTTCCGCAGCTTTCTGGTCTTACGCTGTAATGCGCCTGCTCACACCACCACTGCGCGCCGACCTCAAGCAGTGGGCAACCCTAAGGCTGCTTCCACAGTCTCTTGCGGAAATTGCCAGTGCTGATGCCCTTCCTCGGCTCATCGCGATCGGCTTTCTCTCGATGGTGGGGGCAGCAGTTGGGGGGTTATTGACACGAACTAACGCCTTATTTTTGATGTTGGTTTTGCCTGGGATGATACTGTCAGTGGTTGGGTTCACTTATCTTGACCTTTTTAGAAAGAGCCGCACCGATGATCTCGCCGCGGGAATTGTTGAAGATTGGGGGCTGGTCGGTTTATTGCTCTCCGCGGTTAGTGCCTGGCTGCCATTGTGGCTACTGAGTCAGCCCAACCTGTCGAAGGTCCTGGCATTTTTAGTAAGCTTGCTGCTCGGCTTGGTTGCGATTTACGCCGCAAAACAGTCTGCTAACATGGTTTCCAAACGCTGAGCTTGGCTTTTTTCTCCCCCTTAAAGTAGTTTGGCTTGTTCCTGCAGCTCAAGCTCCTCAGGTGTCTCTGCTTTAATTACCAAGCCATGCGGTCTGGGTTGACCATGCTCATCAACATACACAAAGGTGATAAACCCATCCACCGTCAGCTCGCCTTTTACATCCGCGCGGATGTAAGCCACCAACCGGCTCTTACCGGTCAGAACAATGCTTGAGACAAACCGCACCACTTCACCAGGCCTGACCGGACGTCTGAACTGCATGCCGTGAATTTTGAGGCACAATACAAATTCTGGTGGCAATAGGTCCGCAGCAGCAATGAAGCCGGCTTCCACCAACCACTCCGCCCCGCGACCAGCGAACAAAGTACGGTGATGATTCAGGTCTTCGCCTTTAACC
>JBASOE010000046.1:0-5493 GCA_049657925.1 Anaerolineaceae bacterium | reverse complement strand
GGCTTGTGCGTACTGAGGAAGAACGCAAAGGCGTTGACACTGTACTTTCCGCCGCTGCCTGGACCTACGTAGCAGGCTTGGTGACTTCTTTGCTGCAGCTCTTCTATTACATCTCGTTGGCCGGCCGCGCCAGCGGAAGCAGACGCAGTTAGTTTGTTTTTTAAATCTGAACCCCATCCGAATCTCCAGATGGGGTTCTTTTTTTCTGTTCCGTGCTGAGGTCATCCACCGATCATGGCGACGAATGCCAGCAATGTCGCCATGATACCTTCACCACCAAGCAAGCCAGCTGAGATCACATTCGCGATGCTGCTTGGCTGCTCCTTTTTGACTAATTTGGTCATTACCAGGCTTGCCACACCTCCCAGTAAAATCGCCATGGCCATGCCAAGTGAGAGCAACATGCCGATGCCAATGATCATGGCCGGCACATGATTGATGTAGAGCAGGCAACCCAGCACCATGGCTATAAAGAACACCACCGGATCGCCGATCCCTTTGACCAGTGCGGTGACACTGTGAGCCTGGGCAGCTGTCAGTCCGGTGTCACCACCCACTCCGCCAAAGCTCCAGATGATGGCGAATAGTGCGAATACAGCCGCGGCAACACCCGCCAAACCTCCGATCAACTGTGTCACAAATTGCGCGCGCGGGTCAGTGCCCAAAATTGCGCCAGTCTTGTAGTCGTTCATGGCATCGCCTGCATAGCCGCATGCGACCGCAACCACTGCCGCGATCATGAAAGCCAACGTGTCATCCACTTGAACCAACAAACGGACGGCAAGCAATACAATGATACCGAAAACCTCCATGGGGTTAATGCCAGTCTGGCCCGTGATTACAGACGACATCATCGTCGCAAAGACCACACCCACAATCAGTAGCACCGAAACCAACGGGCTGAACCCCACCAGAATGCTGAGCACAAAGCTGATGGCTGCGGCGATCAGCACGTACAAACCGTTTCGCCTCGATATACCTTGCGCGAGAACCCTGTCGGCTTTGGACGCTTTTGTTTTTTTCTCGGTTTGAGACTTGATGAACTGAACGAGGATGCCAATACCTGAGCCCACCATTAATCCAACGGCAGCGGTCAGGATAAAGGCACTGGCCTGGGTTTCATCAGCAAAAGTACCCAAAGCAACCCCGAAGTGCCGCAATCCGTAATGTGCCAGAAGAGCGCCAAGCGCCCAGTAAGCCGAACCGGAGATTCCGATGATGTACCCAATGGCCACTGCCATCGGTGACGCATAGAATTGCATGGGGAGTTGGGCAAGTTTTCCATCAAATGTTTGTGGGATAAGAGCCAGCTTGTCCCTCAGGAAGGTGAAAATAGCTGAAAAAGATAGAGCTCCAAACAACACGGCCGCTTTTTTGCCGCCTTCATCACCCGCCTCAAGCGTTTCTGCTGCCGCAGTGCCGATGGGGTAAGCCAATCCGGCTTCTTCAATGTTGCGTTTGCGGTAATACCAACACAACACCGTGCCAAGCACCACCCCGATTAACGCAACCAGCAAAACCGGCCATAGTTTGGGCATCAACCACTCGCTGAGCGTCTCTTGGGTGGGGTCATAAGCCTTGTAGATCCCTGCGATCCATAACCCAGGAATGGTGAATGCCAGACCACCCGCCACCATCGCCCCCGAAGACATGCCAGTCTGCGTGACGTTAATCTCGTTCAGCGTGGTGTTGCCAAATAGCTTCAGTACCGCCATCGAGAGCACAGCCACAAAGATGGTCGGCCAGGGTAGCGCGCTCATGCGCAAGGCGATATACATCGAGCTGATGCCGATCAGGACCGCCCCAACAATCGTCAATAAAATGGATCTTACGCTCAGCTGGGGAATACCCCATAATGATTTTTCTGTTTCCATAACACCTCGACCATCAACTATTGTTATGGAATTATACCCATTGTGCAATTAGCTACGATAGATCTAATCTGATTGGTATAATCCAAGAAATCATTCTCAAGGAGCTGACATGACATCCACCCCTCCCCGCTGGAACTTAACCAACATTTACACCGACCTGTCTGATCCACAGTTGCAGGCAGATCTGGAAAGTATCAAAGCAAGCATCGCAACGCTTGAGATCTACTTCCTTCTGGAACTCCAGCCTTTGGCGGAGAACCCCATCGAACCTGAGGAATTTGCCGCAAAATTGACCTGTTACGTCGATCAGCTAAACCAGATTTTGCTTAAGTCCAGCACGATTGACTCATACCTCTACGGCCTGGTGACCACCAATTCCTTCGACAAGGCCGCTGAACAGCTAATGTCGAAAGTGCAGATTGATAAACTTCCCCTCGACAATCTGTTGGTGAGGGTGCGTAAGTGGTTCGGCAGCGTGCGCGAGCAATTGCCAGTTGCCCTCGAATTCGATGGCAGTGCCAAAGAACATCGTTTCTACCTGCTCGAAGAGGTCGATCGCAGCCGATACATGATGTCTGAGCCTGAAGAGATACTGGCCAACGAGCTGACCCTCTCGGGGGGCGACGCCTGGAGCAACCTGCAAGGCACCCTCACTTCGCAGAAGACGGTGCAATTTGAGCTGGATGGCAAACTGCAGACACTGCCCATGCCCGCTCTGATTAATCTGCGATCCCACCCAGATGCGGATGTGCGCGAGCGTGCTTACAAGCTCGAGATGGCCACCTGGGAAGAAATGAAAGAGCCCCTGGCAGCTTGCTTGAACGGGGTCAAAGGCGAAGCCAACACGCTCAACAAGAAACGCGGACGCGAAGATTGCTTGCATAGTTCGCTCGAGTTTGCCCGCATCGACCGCGAAACCCTTAATGCCATGCTCGACGCCATCAATGAATCACTGCCCATGTTCCGTCGTTACTTCCAGACCAAAGCGCGCTTCCTGGGGCAGGAAAAACTACCCTGGTGGAGCCTCTTTGCGCCGCTGGGTAAAACCGACACCACTTTCAGTTTCGACCAAGCCCGCGATTTGATTCTCGAGAACCTCAGCCAGTTTTCACCGGAGTTATCGGGGTTTGCCAAGACTGCCTTTGACCACAACTGGATCGATGCTGAACAGCGCCCCGGCAAACGCGGCGGCGCTTATTGCATGGGTATAGACGCGCTCAAGGAAAGCCGCATCCTCGCCAATTTTGACGGTTCTCTCGATCAGGTGATGACGCTGGCGCACGAACTCGGTCATGGCTTCCATAACTATTGCGCCTTTCAGGCAGACAAGACCCAGTTGCAAAGCCGTACGCCCATGACGCTGGCGGAAACTGCTTCGATCATGAACGAGACCATCCTGTTCCACGCCTTGCTCAAATCAGTCACTAACCGCGAGGAAGAGCTTTCGCTGCTCGAAACCAAGATCAGCGGCGATGCTCAGGTGGTTGTGGACATTCTCTCCCGGTTCTACTTTGAGAAGGAAATTTTCACCCGTCGCGACAAATCCACTCTTTCCGCGGACGAAATCAGCGAGGTGATGCTGCAAGCCCAGCGCGACACCTATGGTGTCGGCTTGGATCCGGAGGTCATGAATAAGTTCGCCTGGACTTGGAAACCCCACTATTACAGCCCAGCGCTGTCGTTCTACAACTATCCATACACCTTCGGGCTGCTCTTCGGTACCGGTCTTTACGCCATTTATCAGCAGCGCGGCAGTACCTTTGTGGCGGATTACAAAGCCCTGCTGGCCAGCACCGGCGAAGCCCCCGCGGCTGAACTTGCCGGTCGCTTTGGAATTGATATTCGCGATAAAGCTTTCTGGAAGTCCAGCCTCGATCAAACCGCCAATTTAGTGGCAAGATACGCAAGCCTTTAGTCTGTAAATAAGCAAATTAAGAGCACCGGTAATTTGCTGGAAATTTACGGATAATTTGAAATTCTAACAAGGCAGGAAAGGAAGGAGTGGGACAGACCATTCCTTTTTTTTTACTGCGCTGTTGTGTTTTTTTCAGGGGTTTGCCTGGGTTTCTGGCTTTAACCGATAGATCGCATGGTTATCAAGCATCGTTTCCGGAAAGTAATTTTCCCATACATAATCCAGCACATGATCAGTGTTTTTCGATGTGGGATAATCCATAAGTTGTTTCTACCAGATCATTGGATGCAAGGTGGGCGGGTGTCAGGGCAACAGTGGAGATGTCAACGACAATTTCCGGTTGTTGAATCTGCAGATTGTATAAATAGCGCTTCACGTTTCAAGTTATAGACAGCTTGGTCAAATATAGGAAAATGTTCCCAAGATCGCAGGGCTCGCCGTTCGCCTTCGAATTCCCCCCAATTTGCTTTTTGAAGCAGTTCTGATAACCAACTCATGGCTGCTTAATCCTGGGAGCAGAAAGTTCTGACCGCTTCGGCGACCCGTTCAGCTTGCTGATGGCTCAAGTGAGGACCGATGGGCAGGCTCAATTCTGTATTGGCAATCTCCTCCGCGATGGGGAATTGACCGGGAGTGAAGTGATGATCAGCGTAAGCCTGCGAAAGATGAGGAGGGATGGGGTAATGAATGAGCGTGCCAATCTGTTGTTCCTGCAGCCATGCTTGAAGCGCATCACGGTGGGAATGACGAACAGCAAATTGGTGCCAGCCGTGCACGCAACCCGAGGCAACTGCCGGAAGGGTCAAACCATCGAGACCGCCCAATTCCTGCAGGTAGAAATCCGCAATCTCACCTCTTCGGGCATTCCAGGCTTCCAAAACACCCAGTTTAACTCTCAGGAATGCCGCTTGCAGCGGATCGAGCCTTGAATTATGCCCACGTACTTCGTTTTGATATTTTTGTCTGCAACCATAATTGCGCAAGACACTGAATTGGTCTGACAACTTATCATCGTTGGTCACGATCGCGCCGGCATCACCAAGTGCACCCAAATTCTTGCCAGGATAGAAACTGTACGCCGCTACCGACCGCACCCCATCCGCCCGGAAAGGTGCCTGCCCTCTCAGGTGCATTTGGGCGCTGTCCTCGAGGATCAACAGATTGTGTCGTCGTGCAATGGTCGCGATCTGTTCCATCTCACACCGTTCCCCATAGAGGTGCACTGGCATAATCGCTTTGGTCTTTGTGGTAATCGCCTGTTCAATCAGATCTGGATTTATGTTATAGGTGACTACTCTGGGTTCTACAGGAACCACGCGGGCACCCACATGGGTAACCGCCAACCAGGAAGCAATATATGTATTGGATGGCACAATCACTTCGTCGCTCTCTCCAATCCCGGCAGCCATGAGAGCCAGCTGCAATGCTTCCAGTCCATTGCCAACGCCAATACAGTGTCGTGCTCCACAAAAGTCAGCAAATTCAGCTTCAAACTGCTCTACTTCCTCGCCCAGGATATACCAACCAGAGTCCATCACGCGCCGATAAGCCGCGTCAAGCTGTTCTTTCAATTCAAGGTAAGGGGCTTTCAGATCTAAAAACAAAATGGGGTCAGTCATTTTTGCTCACCAAGGCTTGATAATCGAGATAATCGCGAATGTAATCAGCTGGATCGTAGAGTTCTGATGCCATTACCAATAAGGT
>JBASOE010000045.1:0-17761 GCA_049657925.1 Anaerolineaceae bacterium | reverse complement strand
CTCAGGTTGACGGTAGCCCCAGTCAAACCTTTTGGAGTGGTACTCACCATGTAGTTTAACCATTCGGATGTATCCAATCGGTACCAATCAACATCACCGCTTTGGCAAAAGTTGCGCGTCAACGTGCTGTTTATAAAAATTGGTTTAGCCGTTTGATAAGTGTTATCAACTTCTCCCACGTCGGGTGTACAGTTAGTCGGAAAGGTGATCGATTGTTCAGGGAGATCCCCTGCAGGCCAGGCTTCTGGCTGACCATTATTGTCAAACGCTCTGAGTCTGAACTCATAAGTACCCCCCAATGATCCAACAAACCAGGCAGACCGTGCTGTAGCTCCTAAATTAATGGTTTGGGTTGCAGACCAAACACTTCCCTTGCCCCGCCATTGCACCTCAAATTTGCTCAGCCCAGAGGGTGAAGGAGTTACATTCCAATTAAGTTTGGCCGCGCTGCTGTCATAGGTGGTCGAAGTGGTCATTGCAGAAGCCGGCGGAAGACAGGCATGGTCTACAGTGACAGTCCTGATGGCAGGTAAAGCGACTACGTTGCCTTCGTGGTCCCAAACCTTCAGGCGCAGTTGTAGTTGACCATTCAGCGGTCCCTCGTTGCACAGGTTGACGTCCCAATCAAACAGGCCATTGGCATTTGGGGTTGTCACACGCGGAGGAATTTCTTTCCATGCACCATTGATATATCCTAACAAGACGACTTGTTTGACCCGCACATCATCGCTGGCAGCCGCGGTCACATCCATCAGCGTATTAGATGTCGCCACCACCTTGCCCTCAGTCGGGCGGGTCAAATTGCCAGTGGGAGGGAACGCGCCGGCATTTCCGGAGGCAAACCAATCGTTATTGGGATTTAGCGGGTCGGTTTTGCTGCCCAGGCATTCCGTCGCCCCGTTATAAATCGGCAATTTCGTCACCTCATAGCAGGTACGCGGGATTCCGCCGTTGATCGCCACATCCGCAAAACGAATGTCCTGAGAGATTCCCCATGGATAGCCATCCCCTGCCCACCACCAGCTGTTCGTCACCATAAAATGCACGTGTTCTGTGGTACTGTAACCGGTATCGTCGGTGTCACCAAGGTATTGTCCCCGCTTGACTAACGTTCCTACCGTCAATTTATCAGGTATAGTGCTATTGGCCATATGCAGATAAAGCTGGTAGTATCCATCTGCTGAACTTTTGAGAATCATATAGTTGGTGCAATAACTATTGCCGTCCGTACAGCTGTCGCGTGATGCAACCACTGTGCCGTCTTTGGAAGCGACCAGCGGGAAGTGACCGCCATCGGTGAAGTCATAAGCATATTGGCAGACCTCTTGTGTACAGGAAGGATACCCGCGCGCAGGGAAGCTGTTGAAATGCAGCACTGAGCCTTCCAACCAATGCCTGGTGCCTGCCACATAGGGCAGATAATAACCAGTCAAGGTTTGAATCTGGGAGTTTTTTGGCAGCACACCTTCAGGTATCGGGCTGTATTCGGCGGGGATATACTGCGCTGGGAAAGCAGAGAGGGTATCAGCCCACTCAGTATCGTCCGGGAAAACCATCCTCCAGCCATCATTCACAAGTCTGGCCAGGATCAAGCCCGGCTCGGTTGCCAGAACGGTACCGCTGGAGTCACGCAGGGCAATCCATATCATGGCAGTTTTGCCATCCTCGCTCAGAAATACTTCATCAAACTCGGGGTAAAACAGGTCTTCCAAAAATTCTGGGTGTAATGCTTTTTCTTCCGCCAAATCTGATTGGTAAGCATCCAGCAGGGTTTCGCGAATTTCTTCTGTGGCTGACGTGGGAGGAGGGAGTTCCCCAGGAGTCGCGGCAACGCCGCCCGCGAATATCAGGAAGACAAACGCAATCCACTTGAAGAACGAGGTTTTATTCACGATAAAAAACGTGCAAGCTATGTGCCGCCAGCTTGGGTAGATGAAAAAGTGTTAAGTACTTGGATGGTCGGGGATTAGTCGGTTCGCACCTGACTGACCCACTCCCGTTCATTCAGGTACCAATCAACCAGTCTGCCAACACCCTCGTCAAGGTTGATTCGGGGTTCCCAGCCAAGTTGCGCTCGCGCTTTGCTGACGTCAGCCTGGTTATCCAACATGTCGGCTGGGTTGGCGGGGCCGTAAAAAACCTCAGCCTTTCGGCTAAGTTTTTTCTCAAGCAGAGCAATAAGGGCGTTGATACTGATGACCTCATGCCCACCCAAGTTGAAGATATCATAGCCAACCGGACGCAACGCCAACATCACACCCCGCACAATATCATCAATGTACGTTAAACCTCGGGTTTGTTCACCATCCCCATTGACCCGTACTGGCTTGCCCTCTGCAATCCATTGACAAAATCTAAATATGGCCATGTCCGGTCGGCCGGCTGGGCCATACACATTGAAGAAGCGTAAGATGCTGACATCCAGGCCATAAAGATGATGGTAGGCGTAAGCATAGGCTTCCGCGCCTTTCTTGCTGGCAGCATACGGCTGCATTGGGTGATCAGTGGGTGAAGTCTCAGAATATGGTGACTGCCCCTGGTCGCCATATACCGTCGAAGATGAAGCCTGAAGGAACTTGGCAACCCCATTGCTTCGCGCATACTCAAGCATATTTAGCGAGCCGGTCAGGTTCGTGTTGAGATAAGCCCAGGGATTGGCCGTACTGGATCGCACCCCCGCAATGGCTGCCAAATTGACCAGTGCGTCAGCTTTGGGCACGAAATGTACAAGTTTTTCAAGGATCGACGTTTCAGAAATATCTGCTTTGAGGAAATAAAAACCGGGTTGTGCCTGCAAACGCTCAAGCCGATAGGTTTTTAGCCGGGTGTCATAGGTTTCGCTGAGGTTATCCACCCCATACACGGTGTAACCCTCGGCGAGCATACCCTCAGACAATGCCGCGCCGATGAAACCAGCCGCACCTGTAACGAGACAGGCAGGCATCAGAGTTTGACCACCTTGTTGCTAAATTTCCCAATATCCTTCATGGCGTTGCGACAGTCAAAGATGGCTTGAGCCTTTTCCAGGATCATCTCGTAGTCAATTTTGGCGTGATTAGTAACGATGACCACTAGGTCCGCGGCACTGACCGTGCCTGGCAGGTCACGTTCTGATGACATGACAATGCCTTCAGTGTTGAGTTCGGGCACATATGGATCGTAATAAGAAACAATCGCGCCTTTTTCTTTGAGCAGGTGGATGATGTCAAGCGCAGGAGATTCGCGCAGGTCGTTGATGTTAGGTTTATAGGCAACCCCAAGCACCAAAATCTTGCTGTCATAGACCGGTTTTTTATAGCGGTTGAGCGTATCCTGGACACGACTGACCACATAACGAGGCATGTTGGTGTCGATATCCGAAGCAAGCTCAATAAAGCGCGCATTATAGTTGATGGTTTTCATCTTCCAGGAGAGATACAGTGGGTCAACCGGGATGCAATGACCACCCATACCAGGTCCAGGCGTAAACTTCATAAAGCCAAAGGGTTTGGTTGCTGCCGCGTCGATAACTTCCCAAACGTCGATGTTCAATTTATTGCACATTTGGGCCAACTCATTGACCATGGAGATGTTGATCATCCTGAAAGTGTTTTCGAGCAGTTTGGTCATCTCAGCCACCTCGGCAGAAGAAACGGTCACGATAGTCTCCAGCGCTTTGGAATACCAGGCTGTGGCGACTTCGGTACAGGCTGCCGTGATACCACCGATGACCTTGGGCGTATTGTAAGTTGTGTAGTCAGTGCGACCCGGGTCAACACGTTCAGGCGAAAAAGCCAAAAAGAAATCCTGCCCGACCACCAGATCACTGTGGGCTGTTAGTGATGCCAATACCAGTTCGCGGGTTGTCCCCGGGTAGGTGCTGGACTCAAGCACAACGATCATGCCGCGATGTAAATAAGGCGCAATGGCTTCACTTGCAGAGGTAATAAAAGACATGTCCGGGTCACCCGTCTTATGCAGGGGTGTGGGTACACAAATGGAGACTGCATCGATTTCAGCCAAGACCGAGTAATCGCTCGTCGCCATAATTCGCCCATTTTCTGTGTGTTTGCGCAGTTGGGCAGACGGAATGTCGCTGATGTAGCTCTCACCCCGGTTGATCATCTCGACCTTGGTTTCAATCGGGTCAATTCCCGTTACGGTGAAACCGGCGTTGGCAAATGTAACCGCTAAGGGTAATCCCACATAACCCAATCCGACGACCGCAATGTTTGCGTGTTTGTTTTGCAGGAGATGGATCAATTCATCTTTAATCATGTTGCTTCCTTTTGAGTGATTGTTATTGTTAATAGACGTCAAAAAAGGCTTAATTGTTCTGCTTCGGGCTCATCTTCCATTTTTGTTGGTACTGACGGTGGCGGAGTCGGTGTTTCAGATTGACGATCTTTGTTTAAAAATGTTTTCAGGTGTGCAAAATCGCTCAACAAGGCGCCTCGCAGGGCTGGTTGATGTAAGGCAGCCGCAGGATGATACATGGTAATTACCGTGCGACCTTCCACCTCGTGAATCTTGCCGTGAATCTGGCTAATTCTGCCACCTTCAATAAAACGAGCCATCGAAAACCGACCCAAAGTTACTATGATCTTTGGGTTGACCAACTCAATTTGCTCATCCAGATAGAGTCTGCAGGCAGCTAATTCCTGGGGTTCGGGATCGCGGTTGGCAGGCGGGCGGCACTTTACCACGTTGGTGATATATACTTCCTCGCGATTAAGTCCACCAGAAGCCAGCAGTTCATCAAGGAACTTCCCAGCCTGACCAACGAATGGTTTTCCCTGTTCGTTCTCGTGATAGCCCGGACCTTCGCCAATAAACATAACCTGAGAGTCTACTGGTCCTTCACCCGGCACGGCATGTTTGCGACCTTGATAAAGGGAGCACTCCTGACAAGTTCTGATTTTTTGCCGAATGGCTTCCATGCGTTCAGCAGATGACATAGTTTCTCCGAATGAAGATTCTACCTTAGTCTGCCCGTTCCATGCGCGGAATTAATGAACAATATCTTTGAGTTTTGCTTTATCGATCATGTGCCAGGTTAGCAGCAGGGCGTCTTCGTGATTATCGGCATAATATCCTGCCCGCAGACCTACTGCTTCGTAGCCCAAACCATAATAGAGCGCCAAGGCCGCCTGATTGCCAGCTCGCACTTCCAGCAGCGAACTAACCGCGCCTTGCCGCACGGCTTTCAACAGCGCCTCTGCCAGCAACTTTCTGCCGACTCCGAGATGGCGGCACTCTGGGTGCACTGCGATCGTGCCAATATGGGCTTCATCGACAATCAGCCAGACCACGATCACTCCAATAAGAGGCTGAACCTCCTCATCCGAAGTGTCCACGGCTACCAAGCAGATATTAGCCGAGCCAGGCTTTAATTCATAGGCAAAAGAACCGCTGGGCCAAGGGTCTTTGAAACACAGTTTGTCCAGCGCTTCTACCTCGGCCAAATCAGTTTCAACCATCGCACGAACGGTTATTCGGTTTGGGCGTTTATTGGGGGTCATACTTCCGGGACGTTGCTGAGGGTGTGAACGTAAATCGGAGTCAGGTCGGAAAACTCAGTGCTTCGCCCAGACTTGAGCGATTGCCAGGCTAGTTCAGCCAACACAGACGGCCGGCGCAAGCCTTGGGAAGCGCTGGAAAGCTTGGCGGTTTTCCACTTGCGCCCCAAGATTTGACGCTCCTCGACACCCATCTCGCCACATACAAAAACTGGCGAAGTGATGGTAGCGGCGATTTCTTTTGGCTCGCCCACGGCAATCTCACCCTGACGCTGCCATTTATTCTTCTTGAACAGGTAACGGGCGTAAGCGAAGCGTCCTCGGCCTACCTTAAGGAGGGCAATCATCGGTCGGCGCAAACCAGATTGGGCAGACGCCAATATGTCCAGCGACGGGATGCCCAACAAGGGCACGCTTAACGCTACCGCTATTCCCTTGGCAGCGGCCACGCCGATGCGTAGCCCAGTAAATGAACCGGGGCCAATCGCCACAGCCACCGCGCTGATCTGATCACGCGATATTTGGGCACGGGCAATCAAATCATTGAGAGCGGGAACCAATTCGACCGTGTGGTAGTTCTTGCTGCGCCAGATGTACTCGGCAAGAACCTGAACGCCATCATAAATGGCCAGTCCAATCCACTCTGTTGAGGTGTCAATTGCGATGATCATTAGAAAGCTCCAAACAGGGCTTGTTGTAGTTTTTTAAGCACTGCCTCATAGGTTTTTCCGCGAGGAGTCAGAATGAGATGCCTTTGCTCCAGGCTGACCCAACTCATCTGGATCCAAAGGTGTTCTTTGGGAAGGTGATTTTTGAGTTTTTCTGCCCATTCAATCACAAGGATGCCGTGTTCGAGCAGGTGATCGAAATCAAGGATGGCCAGATCAAGTTTTGATTCCGGTTCAAGACGGTAAGCGTCAGCATGATAGAGATGGCTGCCGGTGGGATGACGATATTCGTTCAGGATCACGTAAGTAGGGCTGGAGACTTGGTCCGATGAGCCCCAGCCTTGAGCGAGGCCCTGCACCAGGGTGGTCTTACCGGACCCCAAGTCACCTTCGAGGCAAATCACCATCCCGGGTTGCAGGAATGTGCCTAATCGAATGCCAACCCGTCGCGTCTGTTCTGGACTGTGGGAGAAGAATTCGAGGGCATGTGGAGCAAGAATTGGCATGGTTTTCGCTTAGATTAATCTCAGGGCTTAAATTATACACCACTCGACCACGCCTTGACTAACCAATCAGCTCAGTGCAAGTCAACTCAAAGGTATGTTTTTAATCGTAATAAGTGATCGAATCGAGCGGAAATTTGCCCAAAAGTCCCATAGCGGTGCGTGCTATGATACGGGATGAGTCAGGTCGCGCTTGGGCAGCTGAGTTGCGTCGAAACCTCTCCAACTCCTCTGGGTCAGCCATCCAGCGTTTCAGTGCTACGGCCACATCCTGAGGGTCTGGCAGCCATAAACCCGCCTCATGGTTGACCACGTAATCGACGTTTCCGTCTTCCTGACCAGGCATTTTACTGTACAATATGATTGGCAACCCAGCAATGAAAGCCTCACTGATCGTGCCCGGGCCAGCCTTGGTGATAATCACATCGCAAGCACTCATATAGTCTGCCATATTATTGACAAACCCTTTAATAAACGCCTGATATGGGAAGGTTTGGTTTTCCAGCTTTGCCTTGAGCACTTCGTTTTTGCCTGTAATGACTACCAGGCCTATTGGCACCTTTTGCTCAACAATTGCTTTGATCGTCTCTTCCAGGGGACCCATACCCTCGCCGCCACTTACTAACAACGCCAGGGGCAAGTCCTCAGGAAGACCCAGTGCCTTTCTGGCATCTGCTTTTGACATCAGATGAGTAAATTTATCAGCGATCGGCAAGCCAACCACATGCATTTTCAGTGGATCCATACCTAACTCGACACCCCTCTCGTAAGCCTCATGCGTCGGAACAATCAGAATATCGGTTTTTTTTTCGTACCACCACTGATGGGTTGAAACCATATCGGTGATGACGGTCATGTACCTGGGTCTGTTCTTCGATAAACCACGCAGTAAGGGCGTGTTGATAATGGGGTGAACTGACAGCATTAGGTCACACGGGTGATCGGTAATCAGCTGCCCCACTGCGCCTTTAACGTAAGGCCAAATCACTCGTTGGATTAAGTTGGACCGATACTTCCCGTTACTGGCAACAAATCCAAGTTCCCACAGGTCCGGTATTTGTGCCATTGGTGCATAGGTATCTGTCGCGGTGTTAAATGGGGGTGGTGCATAGTAGCGGAAGAAATCAACCATTTCCCAGGTATATTGATCGGGAAACTCCACATCAAGCGCCTCAATGATCGCCTGGGCAGCGCTTCGATGCCCACCGCCTGTGTCTGAGAACAGGAAAACAATGTGAGGGACCCGGTTAGTCGGGGGAAGTGTCATCTTGAACCTTCTGCTTTGGAGGTTTGATGCGCCTGGCGAGTTCACGGCGGGAAATCATTACACGATGTTTGCACGTGAGACAAACTAATCCGATATCCGCGCCAAGTCGAACAACTTCCCACTCAGAACCTCCGCAAGGATGCGGCTTGCGCAGATTTAACTTGTCTCCGATAGCCAATTCTGTCAGCATGCCGGCGATTATACCATCAGCATGTTATAATTTTTTTTGCCTGTGAGGTAGTATTACCAGCCATAATGGACTTATCAATTATTGCAAACCCGAGAGGATTTTGGGATGTTAAATCTCACTCCAGCAGTCTTGATTACCAGAATTATCACGCTGGTGATCGCGTTATCTTTACATGAATTTGCCCATGCATTTGTTGCCGATCGTCTTGGTGACCCCACCCCGCGTTATGCTGGCCGTTTGAGTCTCAACCCTCTGCGGCATCTGGATCCCATCGGTTCTCTTATGTTAGTCCTGGTGGGCTTTGGCTGGGCAAAACCTGTGCCGATTGACCCGAATGCGCTCAAACGCCGTACACCTGCAGGGGTTATGTGGGTATCTTTGGCCGGACCATTCACCAATTTTCTCTTAGCGTTGCTGTCAGCCTTCTTCTTGCGCCTCAATGTGTTACCCTCTTCCAGTCTGAGCAGCTTTCTGCCGTCGCCAATGGATTTCTTCCTCGAATTTACATTCATTAATCTGGCACTATTCCTGTTCAACATCCTGCCGTTGGCACCGTTGGATGGTGACAAGGTCATCGAATTCTTGCTGCCCGTGCCATGGCGCGATACTTTCGCCAAACTTCGTCCATACGGACCCATGGTGTTGATTTTGTTTGTATTTATCCTGCCACGCCTGGGGGTGGACATTTTCGCGCAAGTTTTCTATGCACCACTAAACGCCCTTCTCAGATTACTACTCGGCGGGATGTACTACTAAATATGGCGTATTACTGTTACCTCTTGGAATGTACTAACGGTGCCTACTATTCTGGGTGGGCACAAGATCCCATTAAACGTTTTAAGACCCACTTAAAAGGTCGCGGTGCACGCTATACGCATCTCAACCCACCCAATCGGATTGTCTACATCGAAGAAATACTCAGCTTAAGCGCTGCCTTAAAACGTGAAGCCGCTATTAAAAAGCTGTCCCACTCACAAAAAAAGGCCATGATATTGAATACCCAACTCAACATAGTCGATCAGTTCAACGATGAGAGTTTTCCTTCAGCCACCAAACACGCGGTTGAAGTACTCTCCCCAGGTAGGGTTAACATGCTGGGTGAACACGTTGACTATAACGACGGCATTGTATTGCCTGCGGCAATAGATCGATACGTCCGCCTGGTCGCCAAACGCCTGAATGAACCCATTCTAAAACTAAAAGCCACCAACTTCGATCGCGAGATTGACATACCCCTTGATCGGCTTGAGCTTAAGGTCGATGTGCGAGGTGAACCACTCCCAAGCTTTGGAATGTATCCTGCAGGGGTAGCCTGGGCATTGCAAAAGGCGGGTTTCGAGCCAACTGGAATGGAAATTTCTTACACATCCGACATCCCGATAGGAGCTGGATTGAGTTCTTCTGCGGCAGTACAAGTCGGCTTTGCACGGGTTTGGGATTACTTCGGCGGCTGGAGTATTCCAGGGCTGGAGCTCGCAAAACTCTGTCAGATCTCCGAGAACCAATACATCGGCGTCCAATCTGGTTTGATGGATCAGTTTGCCTGTGCGATGGGGGTAAAGGATCATGTGCTTAAATTCGACACCCGCAGTTTCGAGTGGTCGGCAATAAAACTTCCCATTGACACAAGCATCATCCTTGCCGACTCTGGTGTTCGCCGCAGCCTGACTAACTCTGCCTACAACGATCGTCGAGCCGATTGTGAAATGGCAGTGAAGCTACTCAAGAAACAGCTTCCTGAAATCAACTCTCTGCGCGATGTCACACCTGCTCAACTCAAAGCCAATCTGCATCATCTTCCATCGCGAATCAGTTTGCGTGCTTTACATGTGGTCAACGAGATCGACCGTGTGCAGAGATCGCTCAAGTATCTTGAAAGCAATGACGCTGTCGGTTTTGGCAAACTGATGTATGCCAGTCACAACAGCCTCAAAGATCTATATGAGGTCAGCAATCCGGAATTGGATCTGTTGGTCTCGGTTGCATCCACCTTAAAAGGATGCTACGGTGCACGATTAACAGGCGCTGGCTTTGGCGGCTGTACAGTTAACCTGGTAGACACTTCCAAGGTTGACAGTTTCTGCGTAAATCTAAAAAATGAATACCAACGCCATACACAAAAAGACCTGACAATTTATCGATGTCAGGCTTCAGATGGCGCAAGTGTGGTGCGAAGGTAAGAATTACTGTTTGAGGCGGCGAGTGCTGATCACCAGCAAGAGCAGCCCGATCAGGACCATCAAAATGACCGCCAAAGCCAAGTATTTGGTATTGTCACTGAAGATACGGTCGATCAGGTTTGGGGTAACTTCGGCATCTTTGGGCAATTTCACAGCATCAGGTGCTAATGCAACCGCTTGAACAGCCGGAATTGCCAGGGCTTGTTGCTCGCCGATTTTCACTACTGCTACACCTTCTTGAGAAACAGCTGTTGCAGTGCGCAGACCAGCCACCCCTTCGGGCAGCAGAATGTACGCCTCTCCGTTCAGCGATGCATTCATCGCTAACTCAGGCGGAACTGGCGTTCCAGACAGATTCACCAAAGCGCCAGACTGGCTGAATTGCTCGATCATCCGCGCTCGAACCTGCTCATAACTACTATCCACGCCTCCCGCTGACTCAACATCAGAAGCCATGGCACCTTCCAAGTCAAAGCCCTCAGTTGTCGCGCCAAGGTCCTGATTCGTGCCTGAACCAAGACCACTACTACCAGCCACAGCAGTGCTATTTGTGCCTCCACCCAAGCTGCCAACAGTGTCAGCAGTGTCAGCAGTGCCTGCTTGTGGAGTACCAGCGGTTAAACCGCCGGCTGCAGGGGTAGGAGATAAGACAACTTCACCGGGCAAGCGCTCGTTGGCATTGCGAATCAACAGGATATCCCCAATATTAATAATCGATGTGCTTTCCAAGTTGTTGTTTGCAAGCAGAGTGTTAACGTCGATCCCGTACAATGCAGCAATCGAATAGGGTACTTGACCTTCCAATACCGTATGATAGATAGCTCCATCAGCAGATGGGGTGGCTGTTACATTGTAGGGAGACACATAAGTAGGTGTATCCAAGCCGCCAGAAGCCTTGGCTGCCAGCGGGTTAAAAGCCATCAGAATCAACCCTAAGATCATCAGAATCGCCATGCAGAAAACAGGAACTCGTTGTTTTTGTCTCATCATTATTGTGGCTAACACTTTCGATTATAACGCAGATCGCTCAGTTGGCTTCTCGTCATCCGGAACCCAGAGAGGGCTTTAAGCGTCTTATGACTGAAAACATTCCTATTAACAGGTTAGGCAGTGAATCGTGCGGTTCAATCGCTTGCACTATAATGTGAAACACTATGACACAAAACGTTATGCTCAATAAGCCAAAGAGTGTGGCCTATCAACCACTGACCCAGCTAAAGTTTGTCCTGATTGTGGGGCTAATTCTGGCGATTATAGCCAGCCTGGCAGCTGTTTTGGCATTCGAATCTCGCAATAATGATCGCATCTATCCAGGTGTGTTTGTTGGCGGAGTGGATTTGTCGGGTTTGACCATGGGTGAGGCGCTCGTAAAACTAAACCAGGACATGGCGTACCCCAGCAAGGGTTATATCATCCTTACGGATGGCAAGGACCAATGGGCTTTCACCCCCGAACAATTGGGGCTATCGGTCAACACCATTGCCAGCATCGACCAGGCATTTCGCGTTGGCAGACAATCTGACACAATAACTAACCTGTCTGCCCAGTTAAACGCCAGGCAACAGAGCGTCGAAATTGAACCCGAAACGATTTATGACCAAAGACAGGCATACACGCGCTTGCAGGAAATCGCGCGCTATATAGACAAGCCAATGGTAGAAGCAGCCATCAGTCTTAAAGGCACTGAAGTCACAGTGACCCCCGGACAAATCGGCTATTCGGTCAATATCCTGAAAACACTCGAACCCCTTGAAGAATTACTTTTCTCGAGGCAAGAAGGTATGGTTTCATTAGTCATTGACCAGTCCCAACCCTTGATCATGGATGTTTCAGCAACCGCAGCCCAGACCCAGGCGATCCTCAGCCAACCGCTTACCCTGGTTATGCCCGACGGGGAATCTTCTTTAGGTCCATGGACGATCGAACCACAGGATCTGGCAAAAATGTTGGTCATTCAGCGCTCCACTGATCCTGATAAGGCTGGTTTTGAAGTCAGTGTCAATCAAACCGGTTTGCTGAACTTCCTGAGCGGATTGGCTCCAATCATGACACGTTACCCCGTCAACGCGCGCATGACCTTCAATCCGGAAACAAATACCTTTAATGTGCTTGAACACGCTGTGATTGGCCGAGCGCTGAATGTCGAGGAAAGTCTAAAAGCTATCACAGAAAGACTGCAGGCCGGCGAACACACCAGCTCATTAGTGATGAAGACGGTCGATCCAGCCGTCAAAGACGACACCACCCCAGAGAGCCTGGGCATCCGCGAGTTGGTATTTGAAGACTCTTCTTATTTCTATGGTTCTGCCGCCGCCCGCGTCCAGAACATCTACGCGGCATCACAGGAATTCCATGGTGTGTTCGTGCCCCCTGGCGCGGTCTTCTCAATGGCAGACTATTTGACCGATATTAGCCTTGAAAATGGCTATGCCGAAGCGCTCATTATTGTCGGGGATCAAACGGTCAAAGGTGTAGGCGGAGGCGTCTGCCAGGTCAGCACGACTCTGTTCCGCACTGTCTTCTTCGCCGGTTTCCCAATCGTGGAGCGTTATGCCCACGCTTACCGCGTCACTTATTACGAACAACAGTCCAATGGTTGGGTCAACACCAACCTTGCTGGGCTGGATGCAACCGTCTATGTGCCTCTTGTTGACTTCAAATTTCGCAATGACTCTCCAAATTGGCTTTTGATGGAAACCTATCTGGATGGGTTCTCGCTCAACTGGAAGTTCTACGGTACTCGGGATGGCCGATTAGTGGATTGGACAACCACTGGAGTCACCGACGTCACAGAACCACCCGAACCGATTTACCGTGAAGATCCCACCCTTGCCGAAGGAGAAATTAGACAAGTCGATTGGGCAGTGCAAGGTGCTTCTGTGAGCGTTTATCGTACTGTTACGAAAGATGGACAAGTTTATTTTACTGACACCGTTGACACCAATTACGTCGCCTGGCCAGATCAGTTCACCTATGGCCCTGGCACGGACATCAGCCAGTATCTCAATAATGACTAAAAACACTGGCTTGTTTAATGGTGTAAAATAGCCTCGTTTAGTATAGAAGCATGTTTTTTTTGGAGGATTGTATGATTAATCAAGAACTTCTCGATTTATTACGTTGTCCAGTATGTGTCAAAGAGAAGACTGGCTCGCTTGAGCTCTTTAAGGATTCTTGGTTAATCTGCCAGGATTGTGATAGAAAATACCCCATCTGGGAAGAAATACCGGTGATGTTGATCGCCGAGGGTGATAAATGGCAGCAAACTGCCAAAGAGAACTTGCCCGTTCCTCCTCCCAGACCACAATAAATTGTTCCGAGTTGTTTGCCTTGGGAAATTCCTCGGGCGCTTTGTTTGAAAGCTGATTATGCAAAATAAAACTAAGAAATCTTTTCTTCCAACTGACCGTAAGTCGCGGATAATTCTTTTGGTCCTGGTGTTGTTGGGTCTACTGGCCGGTTTTGGAGTCAGCCGTGCTGCCAGCAAATTTGTTGCCGGCATGACCATTCTCAATTTGCCAGGTGAGCCGGTCATTGACGAATCAGCTGTCCCGGTGGATGTGCTGCCTGGTGAACTCACACAAATTCCTACAGCTGCGCCCCCTCCTCCGGTGGTTATGCCCGATCCATGGGACGGAAAAACTCGGGTGAATTTGCTGATTATGGGCGTCGATGCCCGCAGCCCGGATGCTACAGCACCGCTCTCTGACACCATGATCCTGTTTACCTTTGATCCAATCTCGAATACCGCGGGTATGCTTTCGATCCCCCGTGATATGTGGGTCAAGATTCCGGGCGGAGACTACGCCAAGATCAACACCGCTTTTAGCGTGGGTGAACTGCTCAATCTTCCAGGGGGTGGTCCAGCCCTGGCGACCGAAACAGTCGAGAACTTCCTGGGTGTACCAATCCAATATTACGCTCAAATCGATTTTGAAGCCTTTATCGGATTTATAGATCATATTGACGGAGTCAAACTCACCATCGAAGAACCCATCGACCTGGCTTTCGTCGATACAGGTGATTTTGTTTCCTTGGAGCCCGGTCGATATACACTCAATGGCAGCTACGCGTTGGCTTATGTGCGCAATCGCGACGGTGGTAATGGCGATCTTGACCGTGCCAAGCGCCAGCAACAGGTCATTCTGGCCATCCGCGATCGAATCGTTGAATTTAACATGCTTCCTCAGTTATTGGCCAACTCCGATGCGATTTACAAGGACATATCAAAGGGACTCAAGACGAATCTTGATTTCAATCAAGCGCTCAGTCTGGCACGTCGGGTTTTGGAGATCGACAGGTCAAACATCCAGCATTTCGTCATAGACAACCAGTATGTCAACTACAGCACTTCGCCAACTGGACTCTCCATTCTGCGACCTATCCCTGACAAGATTCGCGAATTGCGTGATCAGGTCTTCTACGGGGCAACGGTCTCGCCTGAAACTGCTGCAAAGATTCTTCAGGACAATATCCAGCAGGAAAACGCCCGGGTCTCGATCGTCAACGGATCCAATACCAACGGACTGGAAACCACTACCGCGAATTATTTAGGCGAACAAGGACTTCAAATAACCGAAGCGTCTCAGGGTGCTTTCCAGGGATATACCTCCATTACCATTTATGGCGCCAAACCGCACACCGCCAAGTATTTGATAGACCTGATGAAAATTGCCCCTTCCCAACGCATCACCTACGCTTATGATCCCGCCGCGGCTTATGACCTGGTTGTTACTGTTGGTGACGAATGGGCAACCACGATTCCAGCCCAGTAAAAGTTTGATAACGCGCCATAAAGAATGGATTCCTTTTCCCCCCGAATTCACTCCCTCGCGTTTTTTTCTCTATTATTGATTTTGGTGCTTGCTGCTTGCTCAGGTGTATCTGAGGCAACTAAAACCAGTGACTTGCTCAGATCAGTCGCAATCGACCCAACCGCAGACTCTTTCATACCGAAAGTTGTGTTGACCATCGCCCCAACCCAGAGACCTTTGCCAACGGCTACCCAAATTCCGCCAACCTCAACACAGGAATTTATCCCCACTCATACGGTCACAAGACCAGTGGAAACGCCAACAGAGATTACGTCTCCGACAACAATGCTGCAAAGTAACGAGCCGACGGTTGGGCAAGGAAATCTTTCGGCTTGCCCGCAAGGCTGCTCAGAACCCCCACCAGGCTGCCTGATCAAAGGCAATATCAACAGTGATGGCGTGAAGATATATCATATACCCGGTCAGAATTACTACGAACAGACCAAAATCAGTTCCGAAAAAGGGGAGCGCTGGTTTTGCACCCCAACCGAGGCCGAAGCCAACGGTTGGCGCGCTGCAAAGCATTGATCCGACTAAAGAACACTTCAACACTTAACAATTCTTATTGCGAATCTTTGATTCTTCTCGCAGTCTGACACAGATGTGGGTATAATCCCCCATTGCAAAGGAACGATCACATGACCAAACGAACCATCTTCCCATTCACCGCCATTGTCGGGCAAGAACGTATGCTCAGAGCATTGATTCTCAACGCGGTCGACCCGCGTATTGGTGGTGTGCTGATCCGCGGTGAACGTGGCACTGCCAAGTCAACCGCGGCACGTGCCCTTGCGGCTCTGCTGCCAGAAGTGGAAGTGGTTGAGGATTGTCGCTTTGGCTGTGACCCCAAAGACCCAATGAACTGGTGCACCGAATGCCGTGAACGCGCCGCGGCCAACCCCGAAGCGTTGCCAGTCACGGCGCGTATGACGCCTTTTATTGACTTGCCTGTCTCCGCCACTGAAGACCGCGTGGTGGGTACGCTCGACATCGAAAAAGCCATTCAAAAAGGTGAGCGACATTTCGAACCAGGCATTCTGGCCGCTGCCAACCGTGGCTTACTTTACATCGACGAAGTCAATCTGCTGGACGATCACGTTGTCGACATCCTGCTTGATTCGGCCGCGATGGGAGTCAATATCGTTGAGCGCGAGGGCATCTCCTTTACGCATCCTGCCAAGTTCATCCTGGTTGGCACCATGAACCCCGAAGAGGGCGACCTGCGTCCTCAACTATTGGATCGCTTTGCTTTCTCAGTTGAGATCCGCGGCATCCTCGACAAACGCCAACGCGTGGAAATTATGCGCCGCAACATCGGTTTCGAAGCTGACCCCAAACGTTTTAAAGAGGATTGGCTGGAAAGTGAAAAAACACTTTCCGAACGCATCGAACGCGCTCGCGAATTGCTGCCCTACGTTGCTTATACCTCACGCGACATGCTTATCATTGCCGATCTGACCTCCTCGATGGAGGTTGATGGTCACCGCTCTGATCTGGTGATTCTCAAAGGCGCGCGTGCCCAGGCAGCCTTCGAGGGACGCGATCACCTGACAGCTCACGACATTGCCATCGCCGCCGAGTTAGCCTTACCCCATCGCATCAAATCCGGACCTTTCCGCAAGTCAGATATGGGAATCCAGGCCTTGGATGAACGCATTGAAATGCTCAAAAGTGAGACTGTCGTCAACGAGCCAGGCGAAGAAGGCGAGCATGCTGACAAAGAGGAGTCTAAAAAAAAAGCGACTCCGCTGAACTAAGCGACAAACAAGACGACGACACTCCCTTTCCTGTCGGCGAATCTCAACAAGAAGTTTTTACCTATCTCAACCCTCACTGGTGGGACGGCGGCAAGACCGTCAAGCCGGGCGAAACTTTCGAGCCGCGTCAACTCGATACGCCGCTCGATGAAATGGTGCGCAAGCAAGGCGGGCGAAGATCCCAGACCAAATCCAAGAACAAGCGCGGGCGCTACATTCAATCCCGCCCGGCTCCCAGCGACACCACTGACGTAGCTTTCGACGCTACATTACGCGCGGCAGCAACCTTTCAATTGCAGCGCGAAGATCTAAAAAAAGAGCGCGATGTGGCCTTTGCTATTCGCAGCGATGATTATCAGAAGAAAGTGCGCGTCAAAAAAACTGCCAATCTGATCCTATTCCTGGTAGATGGCTCGTGGAGCATGGCAGTGGCAGAGCGCATGAGTGCCACCAAAGGCGCGATTCTTTCGTTGCTCACTGATGCTTATCAACGCCGCGATCGGGTTGGGCTGGTAGTATTCCAGAAAGACCGTGCCACTCAGGTACTTGCACCGACCAACTCAGTACTACTTGCCCAGCGCGCGCTTACTAACATTCCGGTCGGCGGCAAGACACCTCTTGCGGCGGGTTTGCAGATGGCGTACGAGGTCATCAAACGTGAAAAAATCTTACATCCTGATGTGCAGCCACTCCTGATCGTTCTGACCGACGGAGCAGGCAACGTACCCCTCGGCAAAGGACCTGTTCAGACGGAAATTGATTCCTTGGCTGCCCTCTTTCCTGCTGAAGGGATTCACTCCGTAGTCATCAATATGGAACACAAAGCCTTTGACCAGGGCCTAGCCAAAGCGTTGGCAGACCAAATGGCAGCGGTATGTTATAGC
>JBASOE010000044.1:0-12152 GCA_049657925.1 Anaerolineaceae bacterium | reverse complement strand
TTTCTCGTGCTTGCAATGATACCCGTTCGAATCTCGGCGGGCGCGGGAGGGATGGACTACAAGATTGCTTCACTGCGTTCGCAACGACGGGTTAGTTTTTGAGATTATTTCTCGTGCTTATGATGATATCCGTTCGATTCTCAGCGGGCACTCGCGGGAGGGACTACGAGATTGCTTCACTGCGTTCGCAACGACGAAAAGAACTACGAGGTTGCTTCGCAGGCTCGCAATGACGAAAGTAATTACGAGATTGCTTCACTGCGTTCGCTATGACGGGTTTGTAATCGTTACTCTCCAAGATTTCTTCTCACAAGGGGACGCAAGCAGTCAAAGCATTTGCATAACGGGTTTTACTCAATCCGCCAGGGCTTCCTGGCGGTGAGAATAACGTAGGGTACTTCCATGATTCCTGTCGTGCAAGCATTTTCTTCAAGTGTTTGGAGATTTTCATTGAGCGCTGCCTTGAGCGAATCACCATCAATTGCCCCAAGAGAATTTTCAAAGCGGGCTTTGAAGTCGTCCCACCATTCCGCGGCGTGGAAAGTGGCAATCTCATCTGACACTTCGATGTCCTCAAATCCAGCCTGACTGACCAAGGTTTCGAGCAGATCGGGTTGATACTCGTTTGTGGGTCGGTTGTTGGAAAGCAGTTGGGTGGCTTTGAGCAGTCGCCACTTCTCCGCCCAAATCATTTGAGCGGGGCTGGCAGCCATGTAAAAAGGTAATTCCTCCTCGACATAAAGCACACCGCCGGGTTTTAGCACCTCATATATCTTGTGCAAAGCCAATTCGCCCTGACCAACCACTGCATTGATCGCGCTAAGCGTGTAATTGCACACTGCCAGGTCGACTGAGCCAAGACGAATCCCGGCCAATTTAGGCGGGCTGGTACGGACAAAGTCAATGGTCAGGTCAAGGGTTGCCAGGTTGGTGCGGATCTCTGCAAAATGCTCATCGCTTATGTCGGTGATGATCAACCTGCCCCCGCCGCCAGCCATACACGTGGCTAACGCGCGAGTCATTTCCCCGCGTCCACTGCCAATCTCGAGCACGGTTTTGTTGTTCAGATCTCCAAGTAGGTCAATGTTGGTCATCAGGTTCCTGTCGGTGTGTCTCGTAATAGTAGAAGCGATGTGTAAATCATACATTAAGTGTAACAAACCACAGCAGAAAAATGCAGTCCAAAAAAAGCCAACCCGAATAAGTAATTTCCGAGTTGGTACCACTTAATGAAAATTCTACTGACGCAGTTCTTGGCAGTTCCGTTATTCTTAAATTCCTTACGGTGTTTATGCAGGTTTTGAAGAAATTATCGATACCCTTCGGCTTGCAGGTTAAAAAGTTGGGCGTAGGGACCGTTATTAGCCATGAGTTCGGCGTGCGTGCCCAGCTCGGAGATGCGGCCTTCCGAGAGCACCACAATGCGGTCGGCCATACGCACGGTCGAGAAACGGTGCGAGATGAGCACGGCGATGCGGCCCTGCATCAGTTCGCCGAAGCGTTGAAAGACCTCGTATTCTGCCTCTGCATCCAAGGCGGAGGTGGGTTCGTCCAATACCATGACCTCAGCTTTGCGCATAAAAGCACGCGCCAATGCGATCTTCTGCCACTGTCCGCCTGAAAGTTCCGCGCCTTTCTCCCAACGCCGGCCCAGGATGGTCTCATACCCCGCATCCAGCTCTGCCACGACTTCGTCAGCGCCACCGCGCTCAGCCGCATCTTCAATGCGGGCGGTATCCTGCATGTCTTCCACCTGTCCAAAGCCGATGTTTTCGCGTACGCTAAACTGGTAGCGCACAAAATCTTGAAAAATGACGCCGAAGCGCTGGTGCAGACTTGGCAGGTCGTACTCGCGCAGGTCGTTGCCATCCAACAGGATCTGGCCTTCGGTGGGGTCATACAGACGGGTCAGCAGCTTGATAAGTGTGGTTTTTCCAGCACCGTTCAGGCCTACCAGAGCGACGCGCTCATCTGGGTCGATGTGCAGGTTGATATCCCGCAGCACCCAGCGTTCAGAACCAGGGTATTGGAAGCTTACATTCACAAAATCAATACCCTTTTGGATCGGCGAAGGGGCGATCAGGCCGTTTTCCGGTGCAACCAGGGCAGGACGCATATCCAGGTAGTTCAATAGATTGTCAAGGAACAGGTTGCTCTCGAAGAGGCGACTGAAGCTATCCAACAGGCCGCGGATGGAAGCCTGCGACTGGCGGAAAATGGAAAGGAACATAGTCATGTCGCCCAGGGTGATGGCTTGAGAAATAGTGCGAAAGATCACCCAGGCGTAACTGCCGTAATAGGCCAGGTTTGAGAGCAGACCCCATAAGAAACCAGCGACGCTGCGCTTGCGTGCCAGGGCAACATCCTCGGCAAAGAACTTGGCGAACAGTTCGCTATAGCGCTGGATTAGGTGCGGTCCCAGCCCAAAGAGTTTGACCTCCTTGACGCTCTCGCTGCCGGTCAGTAGCGTCTCAAGGTAATTGAGCAAGCGCGACTCCGGAGCACGGTGCGTGATGATCCTAAAGGAACGCTGGGCAAACTGGGAGGTGGACAGGAAGCTGGGGATGGCTGCCAGGACGACCACCAGCGCCAACCACGGACTGTAACGCAGGAGCAGGATGATGACAGAAATCAGTGTGATGAACTGCTGAACCACCTGCAAAATGGCATTAACAATGGAAAGCGCGGCGGTATCGGCCTGACGACGGGCGTTTTGCAGGCTGTCGTAAAAAACAGGGTCTTCGAAAAATTGCAAGTCCAGGGTGACAGCCTTTTGCATGATTAACTTGCTGACATGGTTGCTGAGTTGGGTGGCCAGGACCTGATCGGAATACATCCTTATGTTTGAAATAAGCGAACCCACAAAGACAAAGCCCAATTCCATCAGTAAATATGGCAACGCCAGCCTGAAGCCTGTGCTTGGATCTAAGTTTTGCTTGATTGCGGTCAGGATGCTATCCACGATTAGTTTACCGACCCAGGCCTGTCCGGCTGGGATAAGCGCGGATATAGGCGTCAGGATCATGCCGGTCAGAGTGGCATTAGGGCTGGCTGCCCACACTAGGCGAAAAGCCTGCGGGGTGTTGCGCAGCGCAGTCCAAAACTCACGAAATTGATCAGCTATTTTTTGGAAGAGGTTTCGCGGTTCAGGCTTGTGATGATTGTCGATGAGGTGCTCCTGCGCTGGTTAGGTCGAAGTTATTGTACCTGTTTTGGGTCAGCGGAGCCTAAAAATGATGGCATGGGACGCACAAAGTGGCATGTGTAACCGTTAGGCAACTTCTGAAGGTAGTCCTGGTGGTAATCCTCAGCTGGCCAGAAGGTGGTTAACGGCTCCAATGTGGTCACAACAGGCCGCTTCCAGGCTTTACTTACATCAACCCGTTCGATCATCGCCTCAGCTGCTTGTTTCTGGGTTTCATCCGCGTAGAAAATAGCCGAGCGATAGGAAGTTCCGAGGTCAAAGCCCTGTCGGTTACGAGTTGTGGGGTCGTGCATGCGGAAGAAGAAATCCAACAGCGCGTTCACGTTGGTCAGAGCAGGGTCATAAGTGATTTGCAACGCTTCGGCATGCCCAGGATGGTGTTGATAGGTGGGGTTGGCGTTTTTTCCGCCAGTGTACCCGGTTTCTGTGTCCAGAACTCCGGTCTGGGCTCTGAAAAGTTGTTCCATGCCCCAGAAGCAGCCCCCTGCCAATACAATTTGTTCTTTCATATTAATCCTCCTTGATAGCAAACCCAGGTTTCTGCACGTCAGACCTTTTGCACCATCAATGGATAACAAATAGAAGCAGCACCAGAAACCGGTTTTGTTCAGTGATTTAGTGTAACAGGAATTGAGCGAGCAAAAATGTAATTGTAGAGTTAATTGTAGAGTTAATACACAAGCACTCTGGTGATTACCAGAGTGCTTGCTTGATTAAAGATAATTTACTTCTTGGCAATCAAATTCTTGATCAGTCCGACAATGGCAGTTAAAACACCGCCGCCAACGCCACCACCAACCAGGCTGAGCAGTATGGAGCCGATGTCGCCACCGCCAGTACCCTGGCCGATCAAATTGACGAGCTGTCCGCCGCCAAAGCCGCCGATCAGACCAATGATCGTGTTGCCGAGGGGGCCAAGATCAATTTGCTTGAGCAGTTTGGCAATAAGAGTGCCACCGCCCGCGCCGCCAACCAATTGCAGGATGAGAGGTAAGATTGTTTCCATGATTTCTCCTTATGTGATAAGTTGATTAACTTCAGAATTACATTATACACCGAACAAAAATTAATACTGTT
The DNA here is from genome assembly GCA_049657925.1 of Anaerolineaceae bacterium. Lineage (GTDB taxonomy): Bacteria > Chloroflexota > Anaerolineae > Anaerolineales > Anaerolineaceae > Mesolinea. The sequence continues at coordinate 7,870 of JBASOE010000044.1, read as the reverse complement.
AGTTTATCTCAGCCAAAATATGCCGCAAAGTCAGCCAGTTTTTTTGCGAGGTATTCCAGCTGTTTCTGACTGGTGTATTGGTCGATGGTCAGGGTCAGGATGTTGCTCGCCATCTGCGCCGCAAGAGTGTTTTCGTTGAGACGGGGGTCAGTGGCCAGATCCTCCCAATGAATGGTCAGGCCAATACCATTTTCACCCAGGTATTCGTTCAGAGCATCACGCTGTTCACCACTGACATAGACCGGCAATCCCAAGGGCATATGATCAGGCTGCAGCGCAGGAAAGATAGGCGTGAGCAAGTTATTACCGGCAATCAAACGCAGCAGTTGGACATAGTTTTGCCGACGAACTTGTTTGATAGCCGGCCAGTCGAGCAGCTCGATCTGTTGGCGCTCCTTCTCATCACCCAACACCACCGAGTCGCTGGCGTAGTAAGTTTCTGCCAATAAAAACAAAGTCTCGAGCGCTTCGTAATCGCCTTTATCTTCAATCAGATAATTTCTCAAGCTTCCACGGTATTGACGGATGATGGGCAATCGTCGGTTTTCACGCCCCGCGTAGGCTGTCAGGTAGGGGTGGATATCATGGGTCGTTTTAAGGTATCCGCCGTCGTAGGGGCAGAGTTTGCGCATGCTATTGAAGGCAAAATCGCCGGTTGTGTGGCTCAGGAATCCCGCCTGAGCGTTATCTTCAATCACAAATCTTCCCTGCTGCCGCAATCCGGTTAAATATTCCAAAACTGAAGAGGTTGGAGAGAAGCCAAAGTAGTTGATGAAATAGATAGCCTGACTTTCCGTAAGATGCTGTTCAAGATCTTTGATGTCGATGGAAAAGTCAGGGTTGACAGAGTAGAAATCAAAGCTCAATCCACGCGATTCGAGGGTGTCGACGATGGTGGGGCAAAGATAAGAGGGCAAAAGCACCCGCGTGATATTGTGGTCGTTCAGGTAGTCGGAAATTATGGTCAGGCAGGCTTTTCCACCGTTCAGAAAGGTCATGCCCTCGACCGGAATTGTGAGGTGGTCAGTCTTCCACTGCTCGTCGTAGTAAAACTCGCCCCCAACAAACATAGAGTTGATTTCTTCCACAATCGTCATAGGTTGCACCAACCCGTCAGGATGGTTTGACTGGTCCCCTTAGTCTGATGACCTTTATTCCCAAAGAAAACGTGTTTCGCTATTTGTATTACTGGCAAGCTCTCACCTCCCCAGGATTATACAGCGGTAAGGATGAGCTTATAACAGATAGCTCAAAGCAAGATTAACCCCTCAAAGATTTTCAGCCAATCGCTCGTCTAAGCAGCTCGATAATTTTCGCTTCCTCTGCGTCAGTCAATACGGTAATGGCGAAGGCGACCGGCCACATGGAGCCGTCGTCAAGATTGGCCGGGTCGTTGAACCCCAAGGTTGAGTAACGCGTCTTGAACTTGCCCGCTCCCTGGAAAAAGCACACCACCTTGCCATCGATGGCATATGCGGGCATGCCGTACCAAGTCTTGGGCGAGAGCTCGGGCGCGTTGGCTTTGACGATGGCGTGCAACCGCTCGGCAATGGCACGGTCATCCTTTTGCAATTCAGCGATCTTGGCCAACACCTCCGCTTCGCCATCGAGCCTGGCTTTGCTTGACAGGGACGATTTGAGTTCATTGGCTCTCTCTTTCATGGCAGCCAGCTCTTCGTCTGAAAACAGCTTATGCTTTTCGCCATCTGAAGCACTGTTTTTCATAGGGTTTTCTAATTTACTTACCTTTTGTGACATCTGAAATCCTTTCGCCGGTAACCTTATTGTCTACTGTGATAAGGATTGTATCCACTCAGGCGGTTGGAGAGTAAAATGTTTGTATAACAACGCATGGCGTTGGGATAGCTGACAAAACATCCCTCACTTGCATGAAAGATGTTCGGCTATTAGTGTATGGAAGTATCCGGATCGCTCAATAACTACGTACTCACATTATTTATTTTTCTTGAAGGTGTTGATGCAGCACGGTGAACCATTGTCGCCCTGGTAGTTTTCCATGATGTACCCGTCGTCTGTGAGAATGATAACTGAGCTTCGTTCTTCCTCAACCTGCGTCTCTGTTTTGTTATCACCCTCACCGCTAACCAGGATGTAATAACCCATCCAACTTCTCTTAAAGGTGTTGTCACCAATCTTGTCAAAGGTCTGCCCGCCGAGCACAAGTTTATCGCCTTCAACCTTGAATTCCTGGGTAACCGTGCCAGTTTCGGCGCAAATGCAATCGAAATTTTGGGCAGTCACCGAGTATTCAGTCGCGCTCTCCACGTTGCTCTCTGGTTCAGTCAGCTCGGGGGCAGCGGGTGGGGTTGTGGGCTGAGGTTCAGCAGCGGCTAGCGGCGGAACAGGTTCTACGGTAACTCGGTTAATCAACACTCCTGTATCTGCTGGGTCGGGCTTGGTAAACCCCTGTACAGATTCAATAAGTGCAGTAGCCGTTGAAGCCTTGTTCAGTTCTTCATCGTTGGTGAGAACAGCGCCTTCGTAACCAATCGAACAGGCCAAAAGGATTAACAGGATGGTAATAACCAGGGGCAGAACAAACTTATTTTTCATTATTCTCCTCGAAGTCAAGACAATTGGCTGGGAGAGATTTCCCTGGGGTTCAGTATACCGGGAGTCCCCGAATATCAGCGATACTTATGGTAATTGACAGCGTTTTAGCTGAGACAAATTCAAACTGACCGGGAGGCAACCTCCCAAACCTCAGTTCACTCGCAGGTGGGGACACCTGTGAAGTCAAAGCCAAATGACCAAATTCCAGATTAATGGTCAAAATAAAGAAGAATTAGATTTGATTGATTTGATTGCTTTCGTTCGTAAGGTCGGAAGGTATAATTCCTGTGTGATCTCACCCGAATCAGAATAGAGGAGTGTATGACCGACCGATTATCATGGATTGACGACGAACTCAAGACGCTCAAAGACACCGGCTTTTATAACAACATCCGCACACTGGCCTCCCCACAGGGCTCACACCTGATCGTGGACGGAAAGCGCGTACTCAATTTCTGCTCCAACAACTATCTGGGTCTGGCCAACCATCCCAGGCTGGTCGAAGCAGCCATCGAGGCCATGCGTAAATATGGCGTTGGGCCGGGGGCGGTGCGCACTATCGCCGGGACTATGGACCTGCACATTGAGCTTGAAAAGCGTATGGCTCAGTTCAAAAAGGTGGAGGCGGCGGCTTTCTTCCAGTCTGGTTTCGCAGCCAATGGTGCTGTCATTCCCGTGTTGGTTGGCAAAGAAGATGTCATCTTCTCGGATGAGCTCAATCATGCCTCCATCATTGACGGTTCGCGCCTTTCGGGTGCCAAAATCATCCGCTTCACCCATGCCGACCCTCATGCCCTGGAAGAGGCCATCAAAACTGCCCCCGAGTACCGCCGTGCGCTGATGATCACTGACGGCGTCTTCTCGATGGATGGCGATATTGCCCCGCTGGACAAGCTGGTGGAAGTATGCGAGCGCTACGGTGTGATGAGCATGGTCGATGACGCCCACGGCGAAGGAGTGTTGGGCAAGGGCGGCCGCGGTATCGTGGACCATTTTAACCTGCATGGACGGGTGGACGTGGAAGTGGGCACCTTCTCCAAGGCTTTTGGTGTGGTGGGGGGCATCGTGGCCGGCAAAGCCAAGATCACTGACCTCTTAAAGCAGCGCGGCAGGCCTTTCCTGTTCTCATCCGCGGTCACTGTGCCGGATACGGCTGCCTGTTTGGCGGCGGTGGACTTGCTGGAGGAATCGACCGAATTGGTGGACCGTTTGTGGGCTAACGCGAATGTGTTCCGCGCTGAAATGCAAAAACTTGGTTTTGATACTGGCCTAACCCAAACACCCATCACCCCCGTGATGCTGGGCGAAGTGACCGTGGCGCGCGAATTTAGCAAGAAGTTGTTCGAGAACGGTCTATTCGCCATGGCGCTGGGCTTCCCGACCGTGCCGCTGGGAAAGGCCAGAATCCGCGTCATGATCTCCGCTTCCCACAGCCAGCAAGACCTCGAAGAAGCACTGGATATTTTCGAACGGGTAGGTAAGCAGGTACACAGGGCATAACAACCATTACTTTGGAAAATGAAATCGGAGCGGTTGAGACCGCTCCGATTTTTGTTTCTTGAGTTTTAGTTAGGTTACCTGATGATCATCGGTAAGTAAATACTAAAGACGGGCGGAACCACTTCGGTCACCGTGATGGTCACTATCGCCTCATCCGTCCAGCCAGCGGTAATGCCATTATCTGTGGGGTAGGTGATCAACATATAAACGAAAGTGTCGGTGCCAAAGAAGCCAGGGTTAGGCATGTAGGTGAACGAACCGTCCCCTAACAGGCTCAAAACGCCATTGCTCACGCCGCTCTTCAGCGCTACCGTCATGTTGTTGAGATCGAAATCGTTGTCATTCTTCAACACGCCGTCAGTGGCTAAAACCTCGAGGAATGTGTCCTGATTAGTCTCATAGAAGTCATCTACTGCCATCGGATCATCTTTGATTGGTGTAACCGTGATGGTCACGGTGACCACCTCGGAATAGAACTCGCCGTCGAAGGCTTTGTACGTGAAGCTCTCCTCACCGTTGAAATCCGCAGCAGGCGTGTAAGTGAACGAGCCGTCCGCATTCAGTGTCAGCGTACCATTGCTGACGTTGTCAACCAGCACTACAGTCAGCGCTTCAAAATCGGTGTCATTAGCCAATACCCCTGCGGCCGGCACAACAGCCAGTTCGGTGTCCTCAACGGTAGTATAGCTATCTGCGACCGCTACAGGCGCGTCGTTGAGTGATAGTGAAATCAGGACTGGGTCATGGTCTGAGGAGCGGTAAGAATCCGGGGCATACAGTGCGTCCTGGGCGGGAAGTTTGAAGTCAGTGTTGTAATCGATCAGGTCCGACTCATCCGCGTTGATGTGCCAGAAGTTAACATCCACAATATCTGTTGACAATTTCAGGCTCGCCAATGCATGGTCAAGATAACCGGTCTGTCCGTCAAACACATAGCCATAAGCCAAGTCGCCACGTTTCTCAAAAATCATATCGAGGTAGTCGTCAGCGGTGCCAGCGGTGTCATCCGCCCCCAGCTTGATCATGTCGATCGGGTCTTCCTTGTCGTAGGAGTTCAGATCGCCAATGATGAGTGCTTTTTCAATGCCAGAGAAATAGGTGGGGTTAGCCAGCCAATCTACCATAGCCTCGGCGGCCGCCTTGCGGGTCAGGTTGCAGTTGCTTGCTCCATCCCCCAGATCCGGATCACCAACACAAGCGGACCCCTTGGATTTGAGATGGTTGACTGCCACTACAAAATCGACTCCAGTCAAGTTGTCGCTGAAGGTCTGTGCCAGCACGGGGCGGTTGGCTGTGTCAATAAAGCGTGAGTCTACCGCACTGGTTAGCAGCTGGTAAGCGCCTATAGGGGTGACGGAGGCTGGCTTGTAAAGGATGGCCTGTTTGATGGCGTCTCCGCCGATCGCGCCGGTAACGATGTAGTCATAAGTATCAGCGCCGACTATGGCGTTCAAACCAGCTACAAGGTCTGCAACGGCATTGTTAAGAGCGATCGGCGAATCATTTTCAATTTCCATCAGACCGAAGATCTCCGCGTCAATCGCGGTGAGAGCGGCTAGGATCTTGGCTTTCTGGCGGGTAAACTCCTCAGCAGTATCCGCACCGCGGCATTCCTGGATGCCGTCCGGACCACAGATGTCGTTAACACCGTCATCCAAGGTCACAAAGTAATTCAGTACATTGAAGCTGGCAACCTTCAGATCGCCTTCTGTGATCTCAGGGGTAACAGGGCGTGGGTTGACATCTGCATAGATTGCACCAGTTGTAGGTTGGACGCGGTAAAGGCTCTGGTAAAAGTCCAGGATGCCGGTGACGTTCGTCACCGTAGCCCCACCGCGGAAAAGGTTGCTCATGTCAAATGTCAATCCGTTGGGGTGGATGGCGGGATCTGGGTTCTGAGTTGTTCGGCCATCGTCCAAGGTGATGCGGTCCAATAGATAGGCGGTGGCTTCTGCCTGGGCAGGAGCGCCTGGTTCCACAATTGCGGTGGGGGTCATGTGTCGGGTCGAGGTCAAGACTATCTCGCCGTAGCGGTCATAGTTAAAGTACTCGGAGATGACTAAACTCTGTGGGAATGTTACAAGCATGCTCTCGTACTTCTCATAGTCGGAGACCGCAGTCACCGGTAAAGTTACTGTGGTGGGTGCTATCGTATTGCCTGTGGAGCAAATAGTCACATTCGAAGCTGCTGGGGAAGTCGGGGTGATCTCGGTCATTGTACCGCCTGTTCCCGTCGCCCATTCAGTGATCAGGCCTTTAACACGCACACTATCGCCAACGTTTACTGGGACAGAGGTGTTATAGACGAAGATGCCGTTCGAGGTCAGTGAGTCGGCATCAGCATTGGGTTCCTGGATGTAATAACCAGCCTTGCCGCCCACCTGGAAGTCGCCCACGACTATGCCTTCAGTGGAAACAGTAGTGCTAACCAGTGGTGAGGAAGCCCCCGACCCCTGGATGTTGTAGATGGGCGTGTACGGGTCACCGGAGCTTTCAGGGATGCTGAAACTGAAGACGTAATCAGCAACCATATAGTCAGCTGTCGCGTCATCCAGATCGTCATCGTTGACTTTGGTGTGGTCAATGGTCACTGTGCAGGTTTCCGCCGCGGTGAAGTCAGTGTCCGGGTTCAAGGTGTAGACCGGATCTTCGTCAGTAACCACCGCCGTGTGAATTCCGGAAGTTCCACAGGAAATGCTGTACCAGCCATCCATGACCGTGACCAGCTCACTGAAAGTGATCACGATGTCATCAGTTTTTTGTGCAGTGCCATTATTGGTGGGCATTGTTGAAGCAACGGTTGGGGCGGTATCCCCTGTCAAGACATCACCACTAATGACGATATCGTCAATACCAACCCACTCATCACTCCCCGTTGCATTAGTAGTCATTATTCGCAGTTGGACTAATGCTTGATTGTTGGCATTAGCAGGCAAGGTAATCGACACTGGGGTTTCCAATGTGAGTGAAGGGCCGGCGCTTGCATCTGCAATATAGGCCGTGGGCACATTTGTGAAATCACCAGTGCTACCTACCCGATAGTGTAATGCCACTTGTTGGACAGCATTGTCTGTTGCCGTGTCAATGTCCCGGACAAGGTAACTGACATCTATTTCTTGCAACCCCGTTGTGTTCAGATGGATGAGTAGGTAAGGAGCGTCTGCGGTCCCGGAACCTTGCAAAGCAACTACGGGGTTTGTAATGCCATCAAATTCTGCCACACCCCCTGCTGTGTTGTTTGCTGGGTCGCCTTGGTTCGCTATCACATCAATTGCTACTGTTGGATAATCTGCCAATAGCGTTTGTGGATCAACATTAGCTGGACTAGCAGTTGAATAATCCCCCAAGTACCCTATGATACCAGATACTCCGCCCCAATCATCATTAACTGTTATCAAAGTTGTGGTAGACCAGTCTTGAGAGAATGGGAGCGTCTGCGCAATCGAGTCAGCGCTGACAGGCTTAATAGGTAACGCTCCTAGAGCACCAAAGGCCAACAGCACGGCCATTAGCACTTGAAAAAGGCTCTTAATACGTTTTATAGAAGTACCTCCGAAGGTTAGGTTGAGGGGATGAATTGTACTTAAAAAGTTTATCACGATTGCCAATCTTGATGGTTCACATCTCAGCTCATCTTGTATCTGTTTGTATAAACTCAGGCCCTGTCGTCAGGTGAAATCTAACCGTCCAAGCTTTATAATGTGTATAAATCTTTATTCAGAGGTCATCGATGAAACCATCTGCTACAAAAAAATCGTCCCATTCAAACAAGCCTCTTCTATCTGTCGTTCCAATT
>JBASOE010000043.1:0-31015 GCA_049657925.1 Anaerolineaceae bacterium | reverse complement strand
GAACCTATGGAAAGAAACTGAATGGTAAGCCTACTGTTGTGATTAATTAGGACACTTCTATTTAGCCAACATTAGGACATTCCTATTTAGCCTTGACACGACTTCAATTTTCTTGTGAACCCCATCCTTTTATGTTAGAATACCGTCTCTACGGAGGGATGGCCGAGCGGCTCAAGGCGCCTGTCTTGAAAACAGGTATAGGGAAACCTATCGTGGGTTCGAATCCCACTTCCTCCGCTCGAGTTTTTCCAACCGCATAAACCGGGGAGGTGCCAGAGTGGACGATCGGGGCCGCCTGCTAAGTGGTTGTTGGAGTAAAATCCAACCCAGGGTTCGAATCCCTGCCTCCCCGCCTTAGCCAAGACGCTCAACCGGGCGTCTATTTATTTCGGAAAAACCGGCCATATTAAAGGCAATACCAACAGGATAACTACGCTCAGCAAGAGTGTGAGCGGTAAGCCAACCCGTGTGTAGTCTTTGAAGCGATATCCGCCCGGTGCCATCACCAGCATATTGGACGGGTGACCCAATGGGGTAATAAAGGTCATCGAGGTGGCCAAAGCCAAACCCATTACCAATGAACGCACATCCAACCCAGTCGCTTGCGCCAGTTGAATTCCGATCGGCACCATGATCGTGGCGACCACTGCGCTATGCACAATTTGCGAGAAAACCACAGTCAATAGAAACAGAATCACATAGGTACCATAAGCACCAATGACGTCCAGTAACGGGATCAATAACTCGATAATGCTGGTGGCTAAACCTGTCTTACTCATCGCCAACCCAAGGGGTAACATACCCGCCACCAGGAATACCACCCGCCATTCGATCGAGCGATAAGCTTGTTTCATGGAGAGGATGCCTGTAAATACCATCAAGACCGCCCCTGCCATCAAAATGAGGCTGAGTCGTTCACTGAAAATGATTGAGAAGAATATCGTTGCCAGGAAGATGGTTAATGTCAGACCGCTCCGCTTGCGCGCTTTACCAATTTCGAGTTCCGGGTTCGAAAGCAATATCAAATCCCGGTCCGACCGAAGCTCCATGATGCGTTCTCGGCGTCCATAAAGCAATAGCGCGTCCCCAAATTGGATCTGCTGGGTTTCAAGTTCTGAACGGAAAGGCCGGCCAGTCCGCCAAATCCCCAATACCGAAACGCCGTAGCGCTCCCTGAAGCGACTCTCCTGCAAGGTAGAGCCAATCAACGACGAGCGCGGTGCCAACACTGCCTCGCTTACCACAATTTCCTCCGACTGCAAGCTCTCCAATTGCAGGATCCGGTTGTTTTCCAGGACCATCACATCGCTTCGCATTGTCCAATCGATCAGGTCAATGCGTCCCTCGACAATGAGTACGTCATCGGGAAGCAAGAGAGTGGATGGGTCAGGCAGCCGGGTAATCACACCTTTGTGATCAATCGCCACTAAATTCAGCTTGTAAGTCTGACGTAAGCCACTCTGTGCCAGGGTTTTTCCTGCTAATGGAGAATTAGCCACAATTCGAGCCATGGCAAGTCGGTCCGCCAATTGATACGTCCCAACCAGATTCTGACTGATTAATGGCCCTTCCATTCTCACTTGCGCAGCCTCAGGCAACCGTTTTCGACCAATGTAGATCATATAAACCGTTCCGGTAATGACCAGAATGATGCCAATTGGGAGGAAATCCAACAAACCAAATGGCTTTAGGTTGGCTTCTTCCAAAAATCCGCTTGAAACGATGTTAGTGGTTGTCAATAGAGTCGCCGCCCCACCCAGAATAGTGCCAAATGCCATGGGCATTAACAAGCGCGAGGCACTCACCTTTGATTGACGTGCCGCGGAGAGCACCGCGGTCAACAAAACGGCCGCAGCAGCAACATTGTTCATAAAAAGAGACAGAAAAGCAGCCAACCCCATAATCGTGACGATTAGTTTGACCTCAGACGTGCCACATAATTTTAATAACAGATTAGCGATTTGGTCTGCCCATCCAGCTTGCTTCAACCCCTGGGCAAGAATGAACAAAGCGATCAAAGTGATGATAGTCGATCGACCAAAACCCGAAAATGCCTCGGCACTGCTGAGCACCCCGGTCAGCCCAAGCGCAACCATCACAGAAATAGCAATGGTGTCTGGTGGAAATCGATCTATCAAGAACAAAACGATCGCGGTAAGCAGGATGATGAGGGTGATGAGCTGTGAAGACATGAGTGTCAGGAAATATACCGTAACTTGAGGGATTAATTAAGGGGAATGATCAGCTTATCAACCCCCGTTGCTACAAAATCATTTTAATTGGCAACTATTAGGTCTGTTACAAAAATCGTATCCAGATGATTCTAATCATATCCCTCACTGTCTTTCACGGTATTGAAGATTAATGACTGTTCGAGCCTTGTCAATCAGCCAAATCTTGATACAATACGCTTAAACTGGTCTGACCTCTTACCACTAACCTGCAAGGAGATTATGTCTGATTGGCCGCTCATCCCTAAACCTGCTGAACTGGCAGAACAAAGACTGATCGAAGCCATCCTCGATGGCAGTTTCCCCACGAATTCCACGCTGCCCCCAGAACGGGAGTTGGCAATCATGTTGGGTGTAACCCGACCGACCTTGCGCGAAGCTCTGCAGCGGCTCTCGCGTGATGGTTGGTTGGAGATTCATCATGGAAAACCCACTCGCGTGACCGATTACTTTCGTGAAGGCAGCCTGGGCATTCTCAACACCCTCGCGCATCACCCCCACAATCTGCCTGCCAGCTTCGTGCCTGACCTGCTTCGTTTTCGTATTGCCCTCGCCCCAACCTACGCTCGCGAGGCTGTCCAAAACCACCCCCAGAAAGTCTCAAACCTTCTGGAAACCTTGCAATTTCTCGATGATGAAGCCGAAACCTTTGCCAAAGCGGATGTCCGGTTGCATGCCGCACTGACCTCTCTCTCCGACAACTGCATTTTTCCCCTCGTTTACAACGGATTCGTTCAGCTTTCGCGCTTTATGGGCATAACATATTTCTCCGACTCGCGAGCGCGAGGTCGATCGCGTACCTTTTATGCGGATCTTTGGGATGCAGCGAAGATTCCTGATGCTGACAAAGCTGAATTGATTACGCGGGAAGTGATGACTGACAGCTTAAACTATTGGTTAAAGATCGCGAGCACAAGGGGTTCTGATGTTTGAAGCTGGATGGAGAAAGCGTCAATGGTCAGAGCTTGACCCATTGTGGGATGTTATTGTCATTGGTGGCGGCATTACTGGCGCAGCGGTTTATCGCAGGTCAGTGAGCACGGGTTTCAAAACTTTGTTAGTCGAAGCCAACGATTTTTCTTTTGGGACCTCGAGCAAATCCTCCAAATTAGTGCATGGTGGTTTCAGGTACCTTAAGAACCGCCAATTTGATGTGACCCGTGAGTCCGTACGAGAACGGGAGTGGCTGGTCAAATCCTCCCAGGGTCTGGTTACCCCGATGAGTTTCGTGATGCCCTACTCCGCTCACAAAGTCATGAAAAAGGCCTTCGGCATCGGCGTGGTCATCTACGACCTGTTGGCGCCAAAATGGCAGCACAGTCACTTGTCACTCCAAAAAACCCGTCAGGTGGTTCCGCTGCTCTCAAGTGACTGGATCAAAGGTTCCTATCGCTACTACGATGCCGTGGTGGATGACTCGCGGCTGGTGATGAGATTAATCGAAGAAACCACCAGCGAGGGCGGTGTTGCGCTAAACTACTCCCATGTGAGTGGTTTGCTGAAAGATGCAAATGGCCAGGTCAACGGAGTCTCAATTGAGGACATTTCCGGCCAAGCCTTGGGTACGGCCAACGTCCATGCTCGAGTGGTCATCAACGCCACCGGACCTTGGTCGGATGTCTTACGAAGCGAGGTCGGCGCAAGCTCTCGCACTCGACCCCTGCGCGGCTCCCACCTGGTTTTCTCCCATAAACGATTGCCAATCCATAGCGCTGTGACCTTGCTCCACCCGAAGGACCGGCGCGCCATGTTTGCCATTCCCTGGGAAGGCACTACGCTGGTGGGTACGACTGACCTTGACCACACAGACAACCTCGAAACCCGCGAGCCATATTGCACCCAGGCAGAGGTTGATTACATCCTTGAAGCAGCCAATGCCACCTTCCCCGAGGTTCATCTCGGTAAGCAAGATATCATCTCCAGTTTTGCAGGCGTCAGACCGATTGTACGCGGTGACTCAACGGACCCCAGCAAAGAATCCCGCGCTCATGTGGTCTGGGATGAGCACGGCCTCTTGACCATCACCGGCGGAAAATTGACTATTTTCAGGATCATGGCTGAAGACACACTCAAAGTGGTCTCCGCCAAACTGGAGCAACCCCTGAAACCGCTCAACCAGTGGTTTAAACCTGTTCACCGCGACTCAAAACCAAATCGCATCGAAGCTGCCACCTGGAACTATTTGTTGGCGCGCTATGGTGACGCCATCCAACCGTTACTCGAAACCGCAAATGAAGAAGAATTGCTGCCCATCCAACCCCTCGCCAACACGCTGGCGGAACTCCGCTATGCTGCACGCAACACGGCGGTGGAACACCTTGACGACTTATTGCTGCGCAGGGTGCGCCTGGGGATGCTATTGCCCGATGGCGCAAACGAAGTTTTGGGTACAATCAAACCAATCGTCCAATCCGAACTGAATTGGGATGAGAGACGTTGGCAGGAAGAAGTCAACCGCTACCGTGCAATCTATGATGGTGCTTATAGCCCTCAACCAACTGGCAATTAGAAGGAAGAGTTATGTCGAGAAAAATCGATTTCACTCCGCAATGGTACGATCAACCCACACCCAATGGCACCTGGCGATCACTTTTCAAATGGGCCAACCCTGCTGAGGTCAAACACCCCAACAGCGGCCTGACCCAACTGCTAATGGATCGCTTTGGGCTAACCCATGAACAGCTCAGCCAGCCCGGCGCGCTTGCGCTCGATCCGGTCGAAGCAAATGTAACTTGCCGCCTGGCCGAAGAACACCTGATCTTCCTGAGAGGGATCTGTGGAACCGAAAACGTAACCACAGACACTTATGAGCGATTATCCAAATCTTACGGATCTGGCATGTTTGACGCACTCAGGCTTCGTCGTAAGATTGTCGAGAACATCGCTGACGCGGTCGTAGCTCCCCGCTCTCAAGATGAAATCGAGAATATTGTTGCCTATGCGAATGAACATCTCATCCCCCTCTATGTTTTTGGTGGTGGTTCCTCAGTGACCCGCGGCATGGAAGCCACCAAAACCGGTTCGATCACCCTGGACATGCGCAAACATTTGAATAAAGTGGTTGAGTTCAACGAGACCGACCAGACCATCACGGTGGAAGCTGGTATGCAAGGTCCAGACCTCGAAAACATACTTCAAAACGCGCCAACCTTGCTGAACGCCAAACGTGCCTACACCCTTGGCCACTTCCCGCAATCCTTCATGGCCTCTTCCGTGGGCGGTTGGATCGTTACCCGTGGAGCCGGCCAGAACTCGACCTATTACGGCAAAATTGAGGATATGGTCATCTCGCAGGAATACGTCACCCCCGTCGGTGTCCTCAAAACCTGCCCACAACCAGCTGCCGCCACCGGGCCTGATTTCGATCAGGTGATGATGGGCGGGGAAGGTTCTTTTGGCATCCTCACCCGCGCCACCCTCAGGGTTTGCCACTGGGTGCCCGAAAATCACATTAAATTCAGCTATATGTTCAAGAACTGGGAAGATGCCCAGGCTGCCAGCCGCGAGATCATGCAGGGCGAATTTGGCTTCCCGAGTGTGTTCCGCATCTCCGATCCTGAAGAGACCGACATCATGATGCACCAATATCGGATCGCGGACACCTTGGCTGACACGCTGCTCAAGAAGTTTGGCTTCCAACCCATGCAAAAGTGCCTGATGCTCGGTTTCACTGACGGCGAAAAGTCCTTCTGCCGCAACATAGACCGCAAAATCCGCCAAATATGCCGCAAGCACGGAGCATTTGAACTCAGCTTTGCCAACATTACAAAACACTGGGAAAAAGGCCGTTTCACCGATCCCCACTTGCGAGAGGACCTGATGGATTATGGCATCCTGATCGACACGCTGGAGTGCGGTGTAACCTGGTCACAGATGCCTGGTGTTCATGCTCAAGTCAGGGCGTTCATCAAATCCCGCCCCAACACCATCTGCATGACCCACATTTCCCATAGTTATCCTCAAGGCGCAAATCTCTATTTCATCTTCATTGCCAAATTGGACACTATTCAGGACTATCTTGACCTGCAGTATGGTATCCTCGAAGCCATCACCAAAGCCGGCGCTTCCATCAGCCATCATCATGGGGTCGGCAAACAAACTGCCCCCTGGTTGGAGGAGCAGATCGGCATCCAACAGATGGATGTGATCCGTGTCCTCAAACAGCATTTTGACCCGCGCAACATCATGAATCCTGGCGGAACGTTGGGTTTGGACATGAACCCCGAGCAGGCTGAACGCCGCTGGAGCAAAGATCTGAAAGGTTAATCATGACAAAAGAATTCTTGCTGGCAATTGATAATGGCACTCAGTCCGTTCGCGCCTTGCTCTTTGACCCCCGTGGGAATCTGGTTGCCAAGCAGCGTGTGCTCATCGAGCCTTATTTTTCGAAGGAGCCGGGCTACGCTGAGCAAGAGCCGCAAGTGTACTGGAAGGCGGTTTGTGACGCTTGCCAGGGATTGTGGCAGCAGCAAGGCGTGGATAAGCAGGCCATAGCGGCAGTTTCAGTCACCACTCAACGCTCAACCATGATCAATCTCGACAAAAATGGTCAACCGTTAAGACCCGCCATCGTTTGGTTGGACCAAAGACGAGCTGCCAATCAGAAACCTGTGGGTGGCTCGTGGGGTTTCTTGTTCAAGGTGTCTGGAATGAGCGAGACGGTACGATATTTCCAGGCTGAAGCCGAAGCCAATTGGATTAAGGACAACCAACCCGACATCTGGGCAAAAACTCATAAATTCTTATTGCTCTCCGGTTATCTGACCTATCGACTGACCGGTCTCTATCGCGATTCGACAGGATCGCAGGTTGGCTACATCCCCTTCGATTACAAGAAACTCACCTGGGCAGATAAGTCAGACTGGAAGTGGCAGGCAGTTCACGTGGATCCCAACATGCTGCCCGAATTGGTAGACCCCGCCAGCCAAATGGGTGAAATCAACGCTGAAGCGTCCCAAGCAACCGGTATCCCTGAGGGATTGCCATTGATCGCCGCCGCGGCTGATAAGGCTTGTGAAGTGATCGGCGCAGGCTGTGTGGAATCGCACAAAGCCTGCCTTTCCTTTGGCACTACCGCCACCATCAATACCACTACACGCAAGTATGTGGAATTGATCCCGCTGATTCCACCCTACCCCTCAGCCATTCCTGGGGCATATTCCAACGAAATCCAAATCTATCGTGGCTACTGGATGGTCTCGTGGTTCAAACGGGAATTCGGCCAAAATGAACAACGCCTGGCAAGTGAGAGGGGTGTTGAAACAGAGGAGTTGTTCGACGCCCTGGTCGATTCTGTTCCGGCTGGTTCAAACGGCTTGATGCTGCAACCCTACTGGTCCCCCGGTCTCAAAATTCCTGGACCGGAAGCCAAGGGGGCGGTGATTGGATTTGGTGACGTGCATACCCGCGCCTATTTCTATCGCTCGATTCTGGAAGGATTGGCCTACGCTCTGCGCGAAGGAGCGGATCGCACCGCCAGGCGCACTCACATTCCGGTGACGGAGATCCGGGTGGCAGGCGGCGGTTCGCAAAGCGATGCTGCCATGCAGCTAACCGCTGACATCTTTGGTTTGCCGGCTTACCGGCCGCATGTTTACGAAGCCAGCGGCCTCGGCGCGGCCATGGATGCCGCGGTTGGAATGGGTCTTCATTCGGGTTTTGATCAGGCAGTTAAGGAAATGACCCGTGACAGCGCCGTTTTTGAACCCATCAAAGAAAACCAGGCACTCTACGAAGAGCTATACCAGCGTGTGTATCTCAAGATGTATAACCGTCTGAAGCCGCTTTACGATGACATTCGCGCCATCACCGGCTATCCCCCCGCGGTTTAACAATAAATCACCATCTTAAAACAGATAAAAAGACTCATCATATTGAAGCAGACAAAAACCTCGTCATCCTGAAACAGATAAAAACCTCGTCATCCTGAGCCTCATTTGCGAAGGATCTGGCCGGTAAGCATGAAAAACTGCCGGATTCTTCAGTAAAGCCTTAGAATGACGAAATTCTTTTTATTTGACTTTAGTGTTTGATTACTCTTCTGATTTCGACCTGATCAAAATACTCGACTTGCCGGACTCCTTCTTCAGCTCAAGATCCTGAAGCCAAAGAATCTTGTCATCCTGAGCCTCTTTTGCGAAGGATCTGGCCGGTAAGTATGAAAAACTGTTGGATTCTTCAGTAAAGCCTTAGAATGACGAAATTCTTTTTATTTGACTTTAGTGTTTGACTACTCTTCTGATTTCGACCTGATCAAAATGCTCGACTTGCCCGCCATCTTCTTCAACTCAAAGCTGGTTTTCAGGTTGCGCACCAGCGGTGCCAACTGCTTTGCGCCATATGTGCGCGGGTCAAAACCTGGGTCGATCTTCCTCAAAGCTGCTCCGACTTCCGAAAGCCGCGTCCAACCGTCATCATCCATACCGACCATCTCGATGGCCTGCTCAATATTTTCGATTAAAGCCACATCCGTCGATGAAAGCTTCTCAGTCTTCTGTTGACGCGCGGCAGCCTGTTTCTTCTGCTTCTCGAGCTCCTCGAGGTTTTCAGTGTAGATAAACACATCGCAAGCTGAGACAAATGCTCTCGGGGTCATTTTCTTGCCGATTCCAACCACCATCTTGCCGCTCTCGCGAATGCGGGTCGCCAGGCGGGTATAGTCGCTGTCGGACGAAACCAGGCAGAATCCATCCACTTGTTCGTTGTGCAGTATATCCATGGCGTCAATGATCATCGCCGAGTCAGTGGCATTTTTTCCAACCGAGTAGCGGAATTGCTGCATGGGCTGGAAGGCGTACGAATTAAGCGTATCCTTCCAGGATTTCATATTGGAGGTCGTCCAGTCGCCATAGACACGGCGAATTGTGGCGTTTCCATAACGACCAGCTTCGACTACAATGTAGTCGATCAAAGTCGCTTGTGCATTATCACCATCGATCAGGATGGCGATTCTTTTTTCATGATTGCTATTTGTTTCTGTATTCATACAGTTAATTATATCTGTTTTTTGCGGTTACACGCATTAATAAATCGCTTCGAATGGAGAGGCGCTGATAAGAATTCCCCATTTTTGACTAATCCTGGTCTAACAACAATCCGTGGTTTCGATAATAGTTTTGGTGATAGTCCTCAGCGGGATAGAACGGCATGTTGGGTTGTAACTCCGTACAGATTGCACAACCATACTTCTGGGTTCGGGTGAGTTTGGAGATCAATTGACGGGCAGTTTTTCGCTCCTCTTCATCGTTGTAGAATACGATCGAACGATATTGAGAACCAAAATCACAGCCATTTGGGTCCGCCGTGGTTGGGTCGTGCACAGAAAAGAATGCTTCCAATAATTCAGCATAACAGATTATGTCAGAGTCATAGGTCACTTTAACCGTCTCGGCATGACCGCTTTCGTCGCAACACACTTGACGGTAGGTAGGGTCATCAGTAGTACCTCCTGCATAGCCAACCTGCGTTTCGGTCACGCCAGGCACGGCCTGCATAAAAGCTTCCATACCCCAGAAACTTCCGCCTGCAAATAAAGCTGTCTTCATCATGCCAGTAATTCCAATACCATCGAATTTTTTCCATCCAAATCTTAAAAAGTGAAGTGTTTAGAAATATATCATCACCCAGACACTTATCTGACGATATCCTTACACAAAAGGCGGATCGTTAACAATCTTTGCTTGGGAATTCGAGGGGTTTGTACCTTTGAGCATTAAGATATTGCGAATGGGCTCGGCAGGATTCGAACCATACGTTAGGCGGAATCAAGCATCAGTCAACTAAGCATAGATGTTTAACCGCCTCTTCGCCTGGTTGCCAGAATAATGGTGTGAGGATTGTTCTTAATTTAAATATATTATTGTTTGTCGACTTCACTTACCTATTTAATTTAGATTGTAACGATGTAAATATAGCGCAGCGGTACATCGCCTGTATTAACCACATTATGCGGCGTGTTCGGAGGGTTGTACAGAATACAATCAATTGTCATCGGTAATGGATCGACTCCGGGGCTGATCAATTGTCCGTGACCTGATAAAGTCACGATCAATTCCTCATGATCTTGTGTACTGTGTAAACCTATTGATTCTCCGGGTAGTAATTCCACATAACCCGCTCGTATTGAAACGCTGTCAGGTGGTCCGCCCAAAAGAGAGAGATAGCTCTCCCCACCTGAAGGGATTGGGATTAAACGAGGTTGTGCTGTTGAACCATTCAGAGAAGTCTTTTCCATTTAATAGATATCCTTATGTTCCTATGGCATGAAAAATGGGCCCGGAAGGATTCGAACCTTCAACCAAGCGGTTATGAGCCGCCTGCTCCGCCATTGAGCTACAGGCCCCTAAGGGCATTAATCTTACCATATTGCCCTGCTTATCTAAGTCGACAAATCCCTATTTTTGCATCTTCGCCCAGGTGTCAACGAGCGAAATAGTACGGTTGAACACTAATTTTCCTTCAGCCGAATAAACGCTGTCAGGGGTGAAGAAGCCGTTGCGTACAAACTGGTAGACCTCACCAGGATTAGCTGTCGCCAGACTGGGTTCGAGTTTGATCCCACTCACAACTTCCAACGAGTGAGCGTTGACATGGTCGGTGAACACTTCACCTTCCGGCAGATCCTCAGGGAAATCATCCTTAAACAAGTAATCAAACAACCTGGCTTGTGCCTCAACCGCGTGCGCTGCTGATACCCAATGGATGGTGCCTTTCACTTTGCGGCCGTCCTGCGCGTTACCGCCCCTGGTCTCGGGGTCATAGCTGCAGTGCACCTCGACCACTTTGTCGGTGTCATCCTTGACGACTGAATTGGCGGTGATGAAGTAGGCGTTCATCAGCCTGACTTCCTTGCCAGGTGCCAACCTGAAATATTTTGACGCGGGTTCTTCCATGAAGTCGTCCTGCTCAATCCAGATTTCCCGCCCAAACGGTACCATACGGCTGGAGGTTTTCTGTGGGTCCTGCGGGAAGTCGAGTACTTCGAATTCTTCGGTCTGACCTTCAGGATAGTTATCGATGACGATCTTCAACGGTCTCAACACTGCCATACGGCGTGGTGCCATGGCATTGAGCTCATCACGCACGACGTGTTCGAGCAGTTCCATCTCAACAAAACTGTCACTCTTTGCCACACCAACCAAATCGATAAACTTGCGAATCGCGGAGGCAGGGTAACCGCGTCGACGCATGGCTGCCAAAGTGGGCATGCGCGGGTCAGTCCAGCTATCCACAGTGCCCGCTTCGACCAGGCGACGAAGCTTGCGTTTGCTCATTACAGTGTGGGTCATGTTCAATCGCGCAAATTCGATCTGCTGCGGATGAAAGATCTCCAGCTGGTCCAGAAACCAGTCGTAAAGTGGGCGGTGATTCTCGTACTCCAGCGAACACATCGAGTGAGTGATGCCCTCAATTGAGTCGGACTGCCCGTGCGCGAAATCGTACATCGGGTAGATGCACCACTTATTACCGGTGCGGTGGTGGGTGGCATGCAGTATGCGATACATAACTGGGTCTCGCATGTTGATGTTCGGCGCAGCCATATCAATTTTGGCTCGCAAGGTTTTGCTGCCGTCCAGAAATTCACTCGCACGCATGCGCTCGAACAAGTCCAGGTTTTCCTCAATGGGGCGATCGCGCCAGGGGCTTTCTTTGCCGGGTTCGGTCAGCGTACCGCGATGCTCGCGCATTTCATCCGCGCTTAGCTCGTCTACGTAGGCTTTGCCTTTTTTAATGAGCGTGATTGCCATCTCATAAAGCTGGTCAAAATAATCCGAGGCGTAATACTCACGATCGCCCCAATCAAAACCCAACCAGTGGATGTCTTCCTTGATGGCGTCCACATATTCGACGTCTTCTTTGACTGGATTGGTGTCGTCATAGCGTAAATTGGTCAATCCACCGTACTCTTCAGCAATGCCAAAGTCAATCACCAGGGCCTTGGTATGTCCAATATGCAGGTAGCCGTTCGGCTCAGGTGGGAAGCGCGTATGCACTTTGCCGCCAAAACGGCCAGTGCGATTGTGCTCATCGATAATATCTTTGATGAAATTGGTTTTTAGCGTTATCTGCTCTGTCATTTTTCACCTCTGTTTAATTTGCGGAATTATATCACCCGGATATGCCAATACTCTTAAGGTACAAACCAACCACGTAGGCTACCGCGGCAGCCAAGCCACCAACTATCAACATCTCAAAACCACTGCGAATCGGATTGAGACCAGTCACCTTCGATTTAGCTGACCCCAATCCAAACAAGGTGATGCCAGAAACCACTGCAGCCACCAAAAAAGAGGTTTGGCTGGTAGCCCCATTCCCGTTGGTGATAAGGTAGCCGATTAGCGGGATTGCGCCAGCTATTAGAAATGCAATGAACGTAACCACGCCACTAACGACTGGCTTTTTATCATCCTTGAGCAGCCCCAGTTCCAATAACATCATTTGGTCTACCCAGCTTTTCTTATTGGTGGAGAGGACTTCAATCATTTTGTCAGAATCCTCTTTTTGATATCCCTGCTGTTGGTAAATTTCCGAAAGTTCGTCTTTTTCACCTTGCGGAAAGTGCTCAACTTCCCAGTTTTCACGTTCATATTCCCTGTCATAGTATTCGTGCTCGCTTTTATCAGAGAGGTACGCGCCTACCGCCATGGAAACACCGTCAGCCAAAAGGTTCGCGAGTCCCATAATCAACACGATATTCGCCCCCAAGGCAGCGCCAGCAACACCACTGATGGCCGCAAAGGTGGTCACGACGCCGTCCAATCCACCGTAAACCGCGCTCCCAATATATTGCGAGCCATTGCTACCGTGCTGTTCCTTGGCGGCGCCCGAAATCGCCCGCGCAGAATGTGTTTGCGCTGCGAGTTTTATATCTTTTTTTTCGAATGCTTTCCTCGACTGCTCAAGTCGTTTGTTCATGCTCATACGCTGCTCCTTATCTCTTTTATAAACGTAATAGATCAAACGGAGGTCATGCTGTTTGACCTCATTCAACTCAATACTTTCAACATAAAAGCCCTAAACCAAATCGTATAGGGCTCTTACAACTTGGTTTAAGTCCTGATTAATGGCTCTTTTGAGCGACCTCCCGAACGATTGCGCGAATCTGATCCAGATCTGCTTTCTTGGCAGATCCAACGAACTCAAGCCCGCCAACGACTTCCCAGTTCATGCGTTCAGCAAACCCTTCAAATACGGCTTTCGCGCCGCCTGACCAGGCATACGAGCCGAAGTAACCGGCTACTTTATGCTGAATCTTCTTGATTTCGGCTATGTTCAAAGCATAAACCATTGAAGGAAACATCGACCTCTCATACGTCGGGCAGGCAACAATGACGCCCCGCTTGGTCCAAAGAGAAGGCAACATGTAACTGGGGTGTATGCAGGTTACGTTGAAAAGCTCGACTGGAATATCCACCTTGCTCAATTCGTCCAGCACAGAATCCATCGCCCGCTCTGTGTTGCGATACATCGACCCATACAAAACCGTCACTCCAGGGCCAGCCGGTTCATTGCCATACGAAGTCCATTTTCGATAGAGTGAAACCAGGTGCAAGGGGTCTTTCCGCCAGATCAAACCGTGCGAAGGCGCCAGGACTTCGATCGGATATGGAGCAATCTTATCCAATGCCATGATTACATTGCGGTTAAAAGCTGCAACAATATTGGTGTAATATCGCAACGCTTCTTTCTCATAGAAGGCAATATCAACAACCTCATCGTCAAAAATATGGCCATTAAGCGAACCATAAGAACCAAAACCGTCGCAAGTGAATAACAATTTTTCCTGTTCAATATAGGTCATCATGGTCTCTGGCCAGTGAACCAGCGGAGTGGACAGAAATCTTAGCGTCAACTTGCCCAGCGATAAGGTTTCTTCATGCTTGACGACCTGCACATGGTCTGTAACCCCATAAAAATCTTTCATCATCTCGATGGCTTTTGCCATACCCACAAAAACTGCCTTGGGTGCAAGCTGGCGAATACGCTGCAATACGCCGGTGTGGTCCGGTTCCATGTGATTGATGATAATGTAATCAATCGTGGCAAGATCCACCAATTCAGAAACCTGTTCGACAAAATCGTCGGCAAACATCTCTTTAGACAGGTCAACCAATGCTGTTTTTTCGTCCTTTATCAGATAGGAGTTATAAGAAACACCGATATCAGAAATCGGCCAAAGACCTTCGAATAGGTCTGTGGAGCGGTCGTTGATGCCGACCCAATAGATATTTGGACGAACTTCAATCGGTTTCATTTTTATTTACTCAAAAACTCACGAACGCCAGGAAGCTGACCCGCGGAGCCAAGATAGTCGTTTTTCTGGGCAATGAAATTTGCATACTCTTTCATGAAGATTTTGCCAGGATCGCGCAGGTCAAACTTCTGGGGGAAGTCGCGGAAAAACTCGCGATGAACACGAGTCCAGACCAGCCGACCGTCGGTGTCAATGTTGATCTTGGTCACTCCAAGCTCCGCGGCGTGTCGGAACTGGGTGGGGTCAACGCCTTTTGCGCCGCCAAGTTTGCCGCCTGCAGCATTGATGCGTTCAACTTCTTCCTGGGGTACCGAGCTGGAGCCGTGCATCACAAGAGGGAAGCCCGGCAGGCGGCGCTGAATCTCCTCAAGCACTTCAAAATGCAACGACTGAGTGCCGGAGAATTTGAAAGCACCGTGGCTTGTTCCAATGGCTACCGCCAGTGAGTCACATCCGGAGCGTTCTACGAAGTCGCATGCCTGTTCCGGGTTGGTCAACTTGGCATCCGCTTCATTGACAGAGACGTGCTCCTCAACCCCGCCCAGCATTCCAAGTTCGGCTTCAACCACGATGCCTTTGGCATGCGCAGCCTCCACCACTCGCCTGGTGATGGCGATGTTCTCCTCGTAAGGAAAAGAAGAAGCGTCAATCATTACCGAGCTGTAAAAACCGGAGTCGATGCAGTCGAAGCAGGTAGCTTCGTCACCATGATCCAGGTGAACAGCAAATATTGCTTCCGGGTAGACTTCGTCAGCGGCGCGGATTAAGCCTTCCAAAAAAACTTTGTTCGTAAAACTGCGAGCGCCCTTGGAGATTTGGATGATAAATGTAGCCTGCGATTGCAGGTTGCCTTCGAACAGTCCAACAATCTGCTCAAGGTTGTTAATGTTGTAAGCGCCGATCGCGTACTTGCCATAGGCGTGTTCAAAGAGTTTCTTAGTGGTGACGATCATTTTTGCTCCTTCGTTAGGATTAGATGATTACTCGATTATTATACTCAAATGACCCGCCGATTCAAACATCTCGCCGAAGGATAGAGAAAAGGGGATTTAATTAGTGGAGGGCAGGGTGATGAGATTCAACGGTAACAGTTGTCGGTCGTTAAAACCCATAAAACTGTCGTAACGAGTCCGCATAACGTTCCGGATCGTGCTGTTCCTTGATTTTCTTGAGCGCTTGTGAGCCCTTTTCGGCGATTATCTTTGGATCAGCGACGATTTCCCGCAAAATGGTCTCCAATCCTTCCTTTATAGTCCTGCTAAGGATTTTGCGCTCCGTCTCAGTGGTATAAAGTGCTTCACCTAACTCGTTTTTTGGAACTTTGATTAGCCAGCCCACCCGGTTGTTGTTCATCTCCGGAAAGGCACGGATATCCGTTGTAATCACTGGACAACCGCTGGCCTGCGCTTCGATCACTGACAATCCATAAGTGTCCGCCCAGCTTGGCAACAAGCCTACATCTGCTTGCTTCAGCAGCTCTAACACCTGGTCGTTCGGCAGAGATCTATAGTACTCCAACCAGGCTGGCTTGCTATCGATCACACCATTTGCCCAACTGACATCAAACTCGGTTTCGTGGGCTGCATAAGGCTCAAGACGCAGGGAACTGACCACAACCAATTTGATCGGCAAACCATCATCGTCGTAAAGCTTACGAAAAACCTCAAACAACTCACGACCACCTTTTCGGAAGAAAGCGGCTCCGACCAAGACAAAACGCAGTGGCTGTTCATGCGAGGGTTGGCGGACAGCCCTGACATCCCCCAACACTTCCTGGGGTGGGTACAAAAAGGTCAACTTATCAAGGATTGGCTGACTGAGCTCCAACGCGAACTCTGAAAGCAGATCTTTTTGGATCTGCACGCTGTTTTCCGACCAGGCAATCAATTTTCGACAGGTGCTGCTGCCCAATGCTTCTAAAGCGCGCTTGACAACAGGCGTCAACGGCGTTTTAGCTGGCGCTGCTCCCTGATGACGTGTCACCAGAGTACTGAAGCGCGGCACAATCGTCTCAAAAGAGACCACCCAGGGCGTCCTCCCATAGCTGACCCCGTTCATTAAGTGGATTAAATCGACCTTATTGAGATCGAAATCTTCAAATTGGTTATTTAGATCGAAAGTTGGGATAAGCGGCTTGCCAATGATGTTGTTGAGCTTTAACGCCAATTTGCGCCGGAGGCTATAAAGATCCCGCACTGGTACATATTCCACTTCTGGCAACTTATGCATGATTGTGCGCAAATATGTATAGAAGTTGGTGCGATAGTCAAGCACTCCGATGCGTTTAGGTGACGGCTTGGGTTCGTTTGGCATGGGTTTGATTATAAATGACTTACTGTTCATCCGCTGGAGCTACAGTTGCTTCGGTCTGAATCCCGCTCAGGTCTGGCTTCCACAGAACGAACATCAACACTGCCAGCGCTGCCATGCCTGCCCCAAAGAAAAATGGAGCGGAAGGACCAAACCCCTGCCACGAGCCCAAACCACTCCACAGCAAACCTGCAATCAGCGAGGCGGGAAAGTCCAGGATGCCTAAAATGGCATTATAAGTGCCAAAAGCAGTGCCTCGCATTGTATAGGGAACGATATCAGAGATCATCGCTTTGGCCGTTCCATATGCCATACCATAATAAACGCCGTAAGTGACATACAACAGCCAGATCGCTACCGGTGTCTTGGCCAATGCAAATCCCAGGTAGATCAGCGCGTAAACAATCCACCCGCCGATAATGACTTTGCGGCGCCCAATCTTGTCCGAAAGAATTCCAGCGGGGGTCGAAACAAGCGCGTAAATCAGGTTGAAAACCGCCAACATGATCAGAATGTTGACCAGATTCATGCCTACATTCTCAGCACGCAGGATCAAAAACGCGTCTGAGGAATTGCCTAAATCAAACAATCCAACAATCAACATGAACTTGGCGAAGGGCTTGCCCAATCCCTTGAAAGTAATGCGTAGTGCTTTGGCAGAGCCAGTGGGTTTACTTTCCTTAGTGCCAATCGCCAGCACCACCACCGCCAGGATCGCCGGAATCATGCTGACCAATACGATGGTCTGGAAGGTTTCGCGTGTGAGTGTGTCCGTGCCTGTGCGCGACTTGATTTGTGAGACGATCAAGACCGCGATCAAAATCCCCAGCATCGCCCCTGCGGTATCGGCCGCGCGATGCAAGCCAAACGCCAATCCTCTTTGGCTCGGTTTGACGTTATCTGCCACGAGAGCGTCGCGTGGGGCAGTGCGAATGCCTTTGCCTACACGATCAGCCCAACGAATACCCGCCACAGCTCCCCAGGATTGCGCAAAGTAGAAGAACGGTTTTGCTATGGCAGAGAGACCATAACCAGCCACAGCCAGCCATTTCCGCGAGCCCAGTCGGTCAGAAAGCCAACCTGAAAACAGTTTTAGGATGCTGGATGTTGCTTCAGCCACCCCTTCGATCAAACCAATAATGTTGGTTTTGACCCCCAAAACCGTACTGAGGTAAAGCGGTAGGATGTTCAGCACCATCTCGCTGGAAATATCCATGAAAAAGCTTGTGGCGCTGACCACCCAAATGTTGCGGGGCAAGTGTTTTACTTTTTCTAATACAGTGGTTTCTTCTTCAATGGGTAGATCAGGGTTTGATTCGCTCATTTCAGCCTCTTTGAAACGAGATTATACGCCCGACTGGTGTTAGCAGCAGGATTTTTAACAATTCAATTCGTGGTCTATAATCAGAGAATATCAACTTGAAAGCTGGCATGATGGCAACGACAATATCTACAGACAAAATTATCCTGATTACCGGGGCAACCAATGGCATCGGCAAGGAAGCTGCCTTTGAACTGTTAGCGCAGGGACATCACGTCATCATCCACGGCCGCAATCCTAAAAAGATGGATCAGGTTGTTTCCGAAGCCCTTGCCCGAACACCTGACGCCAAAATCGACACAATCCTGGCTGATTTTTCATCCCTTCAGGCTGTCAAACAAATGGCTCAAGAACTGAATCAGCGCTTTTCCCACCTGGATGTGCTGATCAACAATGCCGGTATCTACAGTAACAAACGGTTATTCTCTGCTGAAGGTTTCGAGTTGACCTTCGCCGTCAACTATCTTGCGACCTTCACGCTCACTCTTCAGTTGATCCCTTTGCTTGCTAAAAGTCCTTCTGCCCGTATCATCAACATGAGTTCGGTGGCTCATCGCTATGTGTGGATCAACCCACTCGACATCGAAAGCCAACACTTTTTCTGGGGTTGGGTAAATTACTGCCGTTCCAAACTGCTGCTCGTTCCGTTCACCTTCCGACTGGCTGAATACCTCGAAGGCACCAACATTTCGGTGAACGCGCTTCATCCTGGAGTGATCGTCGGTACCGAAGTGGCAAATTCCGCATTTATTAAATGGGGATTGCCACTGGAAAAAGGAGCGGGGGCAGTCCTCAACCTGGCATTAAACCCAAATCTGGAGCGGATGAATGGCAAGTACATTACTAGATTTAAAATGACTTCACCTAGCCCAATGGCGTTGGACAAAGGCTTAAAATCACGCCTATGGATCCGCAGCTTCAAATGGGCAGGGTTCAACCAGTCAGAATGCGAGAAAGAATTGCTAACGCTTAGCCAAAGCGGCCAGTGATATAGTCTTCGGTCTCTTTATTTGAAGGTCTGGTGAAGAGTTGCTCAGTCTTCCCATATTCAACTAATATACCGATGCGTGCGTCAATGTTATTTCGGTCGAGTGACATAAACGCGGTATTGTCTGATGCCCGACCAGCTTGCTGCATATTATGAGTCACAATGATGATCGTATAGTTCTGTTTGAGCTCCAACATGAGTTCTTCGATGCGCTGCGTAGCCACTGGGTCGAGCGCTGAGGCTGGTTCGTCCATCAGGATGAGGTCTGGTTCTGTCGCGAGTGCACGGGCAATGCACAAGCGCTGTTGCTGACCACCTGATAGCGCCAACCCGCTTTCCTTCAATTTATCTTTCACTTCATCCCATAAAGCAGCCTGGCGCAAACTGGTTTCGACCAATTCATCCATATTACCGGTGTAGCGATTGATACGCGGGCCAAAGGCCACGTTATCATAAATGCTTTTGGGGAAAGGGTTTGGTTTCTGGAAAACCATGCCAATATGTCTCCGCAAACCAACAGGGTCGAGTGATTTGTCGTTGATGTCGATGCCATTGTAGAAAATTTCACCTTCCACACGCGCGCCGGGGATCAGGTCGTTCATGCGGTTAAACGTACGCAGAAGGGTGCTCTTGCCACAGCCAGAAGGGCCAATAATCGCCGTAACCTTATTAGGCTCAATGGCAATGTCAATACCTCGAACGGCAAGTTTATTGTTGTAATATACACTCAAATCCTTGGTCCTGATCAGCGGTGCCTTTGGTTGAAGGTTGAGGTTAGAGATTGGAGCAGTAATTTCCATTGATTACCATTTCACTTGTAGTTTATTGCGCAAATAAATAGCCAACCCGCTCATGCCCAAGAGCACTGCGAGAAGCACAATAATGCCCGCAGCTGCCAGGTGAACATTGTATTCGGGTTGTGGCAGGGTGATCCAGTTATATATTTGAATGGGCATGGTCGTGAATTTATCCCAAACGTTTTCGGGTAAGAAGGGTACATACATGAAAGCACCCATAATAATTAAAGGCGCAGTCTCGCCCAAAGCCCGTCCCATAGCAAGAATGATACCGGTGAGTATTCCCGGAAACGAGACCGGCAGAACTTGGGTACGGATCATCTGCCAGCGTGTTGCCCCCAGCCCATATGCCGCTTCACGAATCGAATTGGGCACGGAGCGAATAGCCTCCCGGGAAGAAATAATCACCGTGGGCAGTATCAACAAGCTCATGGTCAATCCGCCAGCTAACAAACTGCGACCAAATGGCAGGTGAATTTGTAGCGCTTCAAGACCAAACAAATTGTACTGCAATCCACCGACGCTGCCCGATTCAATGGACAAATTAAAGAATTGGGCCAAGGTACTGTCCGGCGCAAAAAGCCCAAACATCCTCCCGAATACAGTCAAACCAAGCATGCCATAGACAATCGACGGTACACCAGCGAGGTTGTTGATGTTTATGTTGATAAAATCGGTGAGCTTGCTTTTTGGAGCGTATTCCTCCAAATAGATCGCCGCCGCAATGCCGAGCGGAAAGCAGAAAAGCGCGGTCAGCAAGACGTTATAAATCGAACCCACAATCCCTGAATTCATGCCAGCTTTCTCGGGGAAACGTGAATGATTGTTAGTAAAAAGGTTTGGGGTAAGGTATGGGGCGCCGTCAATCACGATGTCGATAATCATTATCGTCAGCACCAGGATGCCCAACAAAGTGCATGCCAACAGAATTGTCTGCCAGATGCGGGCGCTGCGTTGACGGTTCTCAAGCTTGTCTTGAAAATCGCTTGACTTTAATGCTGCGTCGCTCATTCGTATACCTCACGGAATTTTCGCAGTATCAAATCGCTGATCAGATTCATTACAAAGGTCATCACAAATAAAGTCATGCCCACGGCATAAATCGATTGACTATTGATCGAACCTGCTGCTGCATCACCAAAACTAACCTGAACGATGAATGCTGTCAGTGTTTGCACACTCATTAGCGGGTTCAAGGTCATGTTAGGGGTCGAACCGGCCGCGATTGAGACCGCCATGGTCTCTCCGATAGCACGTGAAATTGCCAAAATAAAAGCCGCAACAATACCGCTAAGTGCCGCAGGAACCACTACCTTAACCGCCACTTCAAACTTTGTCGCCCCCAGTGCAAATGCGCCTTCCCGCAACGATCGGGGCACGGCGCGCATCGCGTCTTCACTGACCGAGGCGATCATCGGGATGATCATGATTCCTACCACCAGACCAGCACTTAGGGCGTTGAAGTACATCACTTTCATGCCCAACCAATCCTGAAAAACTGTTTTGATTATGGGGGTAATAAAACTGATGGCAAAGAAGCCATAAACAACCGACGGCACCCCAGCCAGAATTTCGAGCACTGGCTTGATTGTTGAACGAAGTTTCTCAGAAGCATATTCGCTCAAAAAAATGGCAGTTCCCAAACCTACTGGTACGGCGAGTATCGCGGCCACGCCAGCTACCAATAAAGTGCCAGCGACTAATGGCAGGATGCCAAAATTTTCAGGGGAGGCTTTGGACGAAAGCGGCTGCCAGCTTGTGCCAGTCAGGAATTTCCAGAAAGTGACTTCTGGACGGGCAAAAAAACCCAGTGTTTCTGATAAGAGGGAAATAATAATGCCAATTGTGATAAGAATCGTCAGCACTGCGGCGGCTTTAAAAATAAATGCGATACACCCTTCACTACGGCGGGTATCTTTGGAGAGCAGCAATTTTGAGTGCCCTGTTTGTTCGCTCTTCAGTCCTTGCATTGTCTCCTCAACGCGGCATGTAAAACCAGTCAATCATAGCAAGTGCCAAACTAATTATAAGAGCAACTGGATGGGATTCTGGTTAAGAGTTGATTAAGAGTTATAGAAGGACAGACATTTCCAGCCTGTCCTTCCATTCATTCAATTACAGCTTACTTGCCCAATACAGTGTTCATTCTGGTGATATTGGCTTCAAACGTGCCAGCGGGAGGGAGTGAGTATCCGACGCTGGCCATGACTGCCTGGGCGCCTTCGGGAGTGAAGAAGTAATCAACAAATCCAGCCACCTGTGGTTTCTCAACCAGCGCTTTGTTGTTGACGTAGATGTAGAGCGGGCGAGAGAGTGGGTTGTAGGTGCCATCCGAGACTGTTTGATCTTCGGGAAGCACTGCCACACCGGCTTTGTTGACCACAGGAATCGCTTTTACTTTGTCCACATTGTGAACATAGTAAGCATAACCGAAGAAACCAATCGCGTTCTTCTCGTTGGCAATGCCATTGAGAAGCACATTGTCGTCGGAGCTGAAGGTGGTCTGTTCGTCACTGCGCAGATCTTCTTCACCTTCTTTCACTCCAGCCACAACCTCGGTCATGAAGTCACGGGTGCCGGAGTCGGGATCAGGGATAAAGAACAGGATCTCTTCGTTGGGATAAGAAGCGTCCAGATCGGACCAGTTCTTGATGGTCGATGAAGCTCCGAAGAGGGCAGCAATCTGCTCAGCGTTTAGTTCCTTGAGCCAATCATTCTGTGGGTTAACCATGACGGTCAAACCATCGAGTCCAATCAAGTATTCACTGAAATCAATGCCACCAGCTTTGCACAGATCAACCTCTGAGCTCTTAATAGCGCGGGAGGCGTCTGAGATGTCAGTTTCGCCAGCGCAGAACTTCTTGAAACCACCACCGGTACCGGACAAACCCACAGAAACGCGGACTTCTGGAGCAACTGCGGCAAATTCTTCAGCGACAGCCACTGTGATAGGGTAGACTGTCGATGACCCATCGATAACAACATCACCACTAAGTAAAACAGGGGCTTCAGTTGGAGCATCAGTCGCGGCGTCAGTCGGGGCGTCAGTCGGGGCTTCAGTTGGAGCTTCGGTTGGGGCGGCTGTAGGTGCCTGTGTTGCAGCAGGTGCAGCACAAGCAGCGACCATCATGACCACGAGTAGCGCGATCAATCCGGTAGAGACAAACTTTTTGGTATTCATCATTAATTCTTCTCCTCTAAATAGTTAGACTCATTAGGCTTTCTCTATATACCCCTAATCATAGACCGCGATGGTTAAGCCTGGCTTAAATGCGGCTTAAGAACCATTTAGGGTATTAATATTAACAAGTTTCAGACATGTTAGAATTTGGCTATGGACATTCGAGATCGCAAAAAACGTTTCATAGTGATTTGCCTATGCGCAACATTTTTCCTGATCCTCAATGCTTGCGCCAGTCAGTCCAACCTGCCCTTATCCAGCCCGTACCCTACTTCAACAAGACGTCCAACTTTGGAGCCTGCTTTGCAATCGACAAGAATCGCTGCTGGTTTCACCCCCACTTCACCCCCCACCAACACGCCGTTCCCCATCATTACTTCTACCCCCACACCTGAATCTAACCCATCTCTGTTTGAGAACGCTGACCCATTGACCGGCAAAAAATTGCCTGATGGGACCGAGCTTACGCGTCCCTTGTTGGTCAAATTAGCGAACTGGCCCGAGACACTTCGACCATCCGTTGGGCTGAACCAGGCTGACATGGTCTTTGAGTACTCTATCGGTCACCAGATGAACCACCTTGTGGCTCTCTATCTGTCATCAGATGCAGAGATTGTCGCACCCATGGCACCTGCCCGACCCTTTGATATGACACTGACTGATCTCTATCAGGCCAACCTTGCGATTGCTGGTGCTGAACCAGCCGGAGAGGAAACACTGTTGACACGCTTCCCCAACCGTGTCGCGCTGCAAAACTTCGTCCCTTGCCCTGCTGTCTGCGCTGATTTCGGTCGCACAGACGAAAGAACGGTCGCCAATACTGAGGCTTTGAAGCAGTACTTTGAGAGCAAACAAACCGACCTTTTCATACCCGACCTCGCAGTGAATACCTTTGCTCTGCAGCCGCCATCTTCCTCCGAGTTAGCCAAAGCAGTCTCAGTGGAGTACGCGGACTTTTCCGTGATGCAGTGGCGTTATAACCAAACAACCAGCCTGTATGAGCTCTGGCAGGATCATCAGAAAGCAAATGGTAAATACGAATTAGTTCCAGCCACCGATGAAGCCGATGGATCAATGATCGCCTTTGAGAACATTGTCGTTATTTACAGCAAATACATCGAGTACAAATTAAATAGTTACGACATCACGCTATTGCCAGGTGCCAGGCCTGGTCAGGCACTCTTCTTCCGCGATGGTCGAGTCACTTTCGGCCGCTGGCAGATCACCGAACCCAATACCCCCCTCCAATTCCGCAAATTGGACGATTCGCTCTACGGTCTGAAACCCGGCGCGACTTGGGTGGTGTTCGTCACAGAGAATTCAAAAAGCGATCAAACGGCTCCAGGGGAGTGGCAGATCGCTTTCTCGATCAAGTAAACACAGAAGTTTATCCAGAATAGCGCATTGCCCGCAAGCCATTCAGAGTAACTACCAGCGAGATGCCAACATCACCCAGAATAGCCACCCACAGCGGCGTCAACCCCAGGATGGCGACGATGGCGATCAGAAACTTAACCCCCAGGCTGATCACCACATTTTGCTTGATCAACTGATTGGCAAAACGTGCCAACTTGATAGCAAAGGGAAGTTTGGACAGGTCATCATTCATTAAAACCACATCGGCTGTTTCAAGCACTTGGGCGTTTCCAGCTCCGCCCATGGCAATGCCCACATCCGCCTTCGCAATCGCGGGACTATCGTTGATGCCATCACCAAGCATCGCCACGCTGCCGTTTTCCTGCTTAAGCAGATCCAGCGCGGCCAATTTTTGAGCCGGTAAAAGGTTGGCTTGGTAATCGCTCAAACCCAAGGTTTGGCTGACACGTTGCGCCACATTTAGGTTGTCACCGGTCAACATAACGGTCTTAATTTTTAGTGCGTCCAGAGCCGCCAAAACACCCCTTGCTTCCGGTCGAACCTGGTCTTCCACCCCCACAAACCCTCTCACCACCTCACCATCACACACCAGCATAGTGGTTTGGCCAGCCTTCTCAGCATCCAGAGTTTGAGTGACAATTTCTTGAGGTAAGTGATCATCATGGTCAGCACGGAAAAGCGCCAGCGAACCGACCGTAGCCAATTTACCGTTGACCCAGCCTTGTTGGCCTTTGCCGTCCAGGTTTTGGGCATTCTCAGCGGCCGGATAACGATCCAACACCCCGCGCTGCTGTGCCTCAGTAAGTACGGCTTGCCCGAGCGGATGGCTGGAATGTGACTCTACCGCACTCGCCAGCGCCAACAAATCGATACAAGGTTCGCAGACGGCTTCCTGCCCGACTTCCTGACATGTGGCTGCTTTTACCAGTTTGACGGAGGGTTTCCCTTGGGTCAAAGTGCCAGTCTTGTCGAACGCAACCGTTTTAATGTTGCCCAAGCCTTCCAGAAATACGCCACCCTTGAAAATGACACCTTCCCGTGCAGCACGGGTGAGTGCGGAGATAATCGTAATTGGTGTGCTGATCACCAATGCACATGGACAGGCCACCATTAGCAGCGATAGACCACGATGCAGCCAGCCATATCCTGCGGCTGTATTCCACAATGGCTGATTGAAAATGAGTACTGGGATCAGCACGACCAGGATACCTACTACCACCACGATCGGAGTGTATACCGCTGCGAAACGATTGATAAATTTTTCTTGGTTAGCCTTGTTGGCTTGCGCTTCTGTGACCAGAGCGATAATGCGCTGAATGGTATTGTCTTCAACCAGCCGATTGACTTTTACCTTTAATACACCCTGGCCATTAATGGTGCCCGAGAGTACTTCATCACCCTCAGATTTTGCCACGAGTCGACTTTCACCAGTGATTGGCGCCTGGTTGACTTCTGTTGTGCCGGAGATTATCACCCCATCCATGGGGAAACGCTCGCCTGGCTTCACCAACACCAGATCGTTGATCTTCAGTGCCTCGACAGGCACAGATCTCTCGAGCAAACCATCGAGAAGGGTAGCGGTTTTTGGGGCCAGATCAGCAAATTCGGTCAACACCGCTCTGGCGCTATCATTGGTATATGATTCCAACGCCTCTGAAATTGTGAAGAGGATTAACAAAATCAACGCCTCATTCGTTTCGTTGATAACTACCGCCCCAATCGCCGCTACCGACATCAGAAAATTGATGTTGAGTTTGTGTTCTTCGACCAGGCTGATGTATGCATTTCTAAAAACAGGCCATCCAGCGATGGGCAGCAACAACAGCTGAATGATCATCGCCAAAGATTGTTGCACTCCAAACCTTGGCAAGAAGAGCGACAATCCGAGAAGAATAAAACCTGGCACAATTACTTTGAGTTCTGGCATACGGATGAGATGCGACCAGAACCCTTTAAAGTCAATGATGCCCTTTTTTCTTTTCATTATTGCCCTTCTTTCGTGTTTAGATGTTTGCTATGTTCAAAGGCGCGCTTGAAGAGGTCACCAACATGCTCGTCATCGATGTTGTAGAAAATCTTTTGCCCATCCCGCCTGGAAGAGACAAATCCCAAATTCCGCAGCAACTGTAATTGATGTGAAAGCGCGCTTTGGCTGATTCCGATCGCGCATGCCAGATCATTGACTGAGCATTCCCCTTCCATGAGGATGGAGAGCACTTGAACCCGCGTGGTGTCGCCCAACCCTTTGAATGTCAACGCCATGCTTTGAGCGGTGGCGATATCAATCGGATGTAATGTTTTTTCGGTCATCTCGCGCTCCTATATATGCGTACATGAGCAAGTATTCATATTATAATTCAAGAGATCAAAAAATCAAGGGGATATTACATTTAGGAGCATTATTCCTTCAAAGATCTTAGAGGGATGAGTTTGGAAGTAAAATCTTTTCATTACTATGAAACAACCATTCCTCCCCAATCAAGTCAATGTCTTGCCCCAAGGTACACAAAAGATTAGCATCATTGGCTGCGGTGGTACCGGTAAGTCGACTCTTGCAAGACAACTTGGTCAGATTACAGGTTTACCAGTCGTACACCTTGACCGGATTTTCTGGAAGCCCAACTGGCAGTCCATCAGCCGTGAGGAGATGAACCATCGTATTCAAGAGCAAATCGCCAATCCTGCATGGATCATCGACGGAAACTACAGCATCACAATGCCTGGCCGTCTCGAAGCCAGCGATGTAGTGATTTTTCTTGACTTTCCTCGAGGTATTGCCCTTTACAACGTACTCAAGCGTCGATTGGTTTATCATAACCGATCCAGATTGGACATGGCCGATGGCTGCAAGGAGAAAATTGATGGTGAATTCCTTAAATGGATCTGGAATTTCAACAAAACCCACAGATCCCGTTACTACCAAACTCTCGCCGTTAGTGGTAAACCAGTAGTAATTTTAGAATCTCACCGTCAGGTCAAACGATTTGTGGATTCATTGAAATCATTAAACATGAAGAGGGAAATCAATCCGCATACGGCCTAAGCTCGCCTTGTTTCAGAGCGTTGGGTAACCAAAGCAGCATCACTGCCAAAAGCAAGAGAGGAATGCCAGCTACTGCTCCCATCAGGAATGGACCAAGAATCGGGTTCGGTTCGCCCAAAGTCAACATCACCGGGAAGGCTGCCACGCCGTTCAACACCGCATGCGCAACCACCGCTGGCCAGACGCTGCCCTCCTTGAGCGTGATCCACGCCATAAACACTCCAAACAGGACACAAAACAGGATCATCATGCCAATCCCGAGCCAGGGATAGCCCGCGTAATCCACGCCATAATTGTGCCCCATGGCAATCATTGGGGCATGCCAAACACCCCATATCGCGCCAGAAACCAGCGCGGCTTTTCGACCCCCCAAAGGCAATAATTTGGGCAGCAAATAACCCCGCCAGCCAAATTCTTCACCAAAAGTGAATAGCCCATTGAGAAAGGGTGCCAAAATCAACCCCTGCACCAGGCTAATCATTAGTATGAGGCTGGGTGAGAGAGTTATCCCCGTCTGCTGTGTCTTCGCCAGTTCCATCAAGGTCTGACTGCCACTGTCGTAATAGTTCGGATACACCACAAAGAAAACTACCATTCCAAGCAAAATCAGCACAGCTGGTAACAGCCAGCTCGCCAACCAGTACCGACCAGCCCTTTTTTGCCTGAACGGTTTCAACCACAGCTCTTGTTTACCTTCGTGTGTGATTACTCGCGTTAGGATATTACTTACAGCAGGCGCAGTCATAACCCCCAACGACAGAAGCAAGGTCGAAAGCTTCATGTTCAGTGTTTCAATGACCATTGGGCTGTTAGTTAAACCTCCCGTTGCGTAGATGATCAAAGCAATAAGCCAGGCAATCACAAATGTAATCACAACGAACAGTATGACTCTTCGTTTTTGGATGGGTTCCAGCATGCTTCCGCCTTGGGCTATTTATTATTGTTTTTCATGGGTTGCGAGGCGATATACCTTAATAATTCAGCGGTTAATTTGGCATCATCGACCGCGTGATGCGTATTTTGTTCGCTCAAACCGCATAACTTGCCTGCAAACTCAAGCTTCTGAGATTTAAATCCGTTATAACGCGGGTTCCACTCACCATAATAAGCTGCAAACAACTTCATCATACAAAAAGATTGTTCTGTTTTAAGCGTCCAACTCTGGCTGTGTGCCTGGCATGTTTGTCTGAGCAGGCGCATATCAAAGTCGGCGTTATAGATGCCAATCACCCGATCTTTTAAGATCAGCTCGATGACTGGCCAGACTTCTGGCCAACGCGGTTCATCCTTGACGTCCTCGTCGGTGATGCCATTGACCGCGCTTGACTCAGCAGGAATGGGTTTCCCGGGGTTGACCAAACCCTCATACAGCACTTTCCCGTCCAGATCAACAATTCCTACCTCGATGATTAGGTCAGAAGTTCCGGTTCCTGTTGTTTCTGTATCCAGAAAAACCGGGTTAAGTGCCAGCACCTCTTTAGCACGTTGAATTATTTTTGAACTTGCTACTGGATATTCTGACATAGGCACCTCGCAACCATTATAATTTATTACCAACCCACGGAGAGGGTATCAGCATGAATGCTAAACTCGAGAAAACTACTGAAATCATCAAACAATTTTACGACCAGGGAGCGGAATATGAGTGGACACGCTTCGAGCGCCAGCCCATCGAATTTCTGATTACCAAACATGTCCTGGACCAATATATCCAACCAGGGGAAAGCGTGTTGGACTTGGGTGGTGGCCCGGGCAGGTACGCGCTGTACTACGCCCAAAAAAGTTGCCAGGTCACACTGGTAGACCTTGCGGATGGCAACATCGATCTCGCCAAGATAAAGGCTGACGAAGCGGGATTAACCATCGAGGCAAAGGCGGGTAACGCCTTGGACGCGGACACGCTGCTGGCAGGCAGGCAGTTTGATAACGTGCTGCTGATGGGTCCGCTCTATCACCTACTTGAAGAAGAAGACCGTGCGAGAGCCGTACGAAACGCGCTGAAGTTGCTCAAGCCAGGCGGTCGGATATATGTCAGTTTCCTTTTAATGTTCTCAGGCATGATCTACTACATGAAATACATCCCCAATGGCATACAGGACCCGTCCGATGAGCCCTTCTTTAACGCGGTTATCAACGACGGTTCTTACAGTGGGTCGGCCTTCACCCAAGCCTACTTCATCCGTCAAGGTGATGTTCTGCCATTCATGGCGCAATTTAACCTTGAGGATCAGCACATCTTTGGTCAGGAAGGTATTTTGGCTCAGTTTCAACCGGTCTGGATGCAACAATCTGAGGAAGTCAAACAAGGTTGGCTCAACATGGCCTATAAACTTTGTGAGAGACCCGAATACCTCAGTTATTCTGAGCACGTCATGGTACATGGCAGAAAACCAGTTGAGGAATAAATGACCCAAATTTATAATCAGCTCGCCGATCAATCCTGATCTACTATAAAGACCTAAATCAGATTTGGACCAAGTAGGTAATGAGCGAAATTTATCTTGGGTAATGTAAATTATGGATATTTTTGGCAGTGAGGAAGGGTATCCTCACCTTCGTCCGATGTAACGATCTGACTACAATGATTACCAGCGTATGTACTTTTACCAGGTTTTTCGCCTGTCGTGGACAAATATATTCCTCTCCTTGTTCATGGATGCATTGACCGGGTTTTGCGGGTATTGAGACCTGTCAATTTTCCTTGATTATTCAGCATAACAACGTGCCAGGCAGGCATTCAGGCGGGTCTGGCAAAGAACGACATCAGAAATCACAGTTTCGCCGCCCGCGACGCCCTCCAGGCGCATGCTACTCAGCATATGGCGCAGGATTTCGGTCGGATCATGGTTCTCATGCGGCTGGTAGCGGATGTTGAAGAAGTATTCACCAAGCTTGACGTGGATATCCACAATCTGCGTAGAGGTGATGCGTTGATCCCAGTGTTGGGCGGGGTAGTAGGTAATGGAGGCAGGCTGACCATTGACGGTTGAAGTAAAAAACGGAAAAGCGTTGAGGTCGTTGAGCGGCGGCTCCTGTTCGGCGAGCCAAACCCCCAGTTGATGCTGAAACTCCTGCGGGGTTCGACCTTCAGCCTTCCAGACAAGCAAGGTGATGCCCTCAATCCCCGCGATGTGTTGGACGAAACGTTGATACTCAGCTTTGAAATAAGCGCCTTCAATCAGATTTCCGGGGACCACCTTGAAGCCGTAATCGTACCATTCGATGGGGACCTCCATGCTGAAGCCGATCGGCTCGATGCCGGTGGTTACCCATTGCTCAGTGCTACCCATGACGCAGTCTTCGACATGACTGATGGGAGTGGGGAACCAATCGGCCATTTGTGTAGCGAGGCCGGCTTCGGTGGCGGTTGCCTCAGCGGGGCTGACAGGTGTGAAGGTCGCGGTCCAGGTTGGACGAGGCGTCGCGGATTGTTGGATGGTCGGAGTGGGGGTTGGCACGAAAGACAGTAGTGTGGGTTCGGTTTGACGAGGTACTGAAGAACTACTTACGACCG
>JBASOE010000042.1:0-94233 GCA_049657925.1 Anaerolineaceae bacterium | reverse complement strand
TAAATAGGTCTTCCTTTTGAGTTCTTCTTGGGTCATTCTGATTGTCCATTTCATGTAGTTAATTGTCATGCCTTTTAGGACATTTCTAATTTGCTACTTTAGGACATTATCATGTTGCCACTACATTACCGAAGAAGTTTGTTCATCTTCAAACCATCGAATGGTATAATAATTCGTCGAATCAAGTCTACTCAGCATATTAAGGAGAATTAACTATGTCTGGACATTCCCACTGGTCCACAATCAGACGGAAAAAAGGCGCTGCAGACGCAAAAAAAGGCGCTATTTTCACTCGTTTTGCTCGTGAAATTGCGTTGGCTGCGCGTGAAGGCGGGGGAGATCCCACCATGAATGTCAGCCTTTATCTTGCTATCGAGCGTGCCCGGTCCAGCAACATGCCCAAAGATAGCATTGATCGAGCTATTAAACGTGGAACAGGTGAAGATAAATCCGGTATCGAACTCGAGGAAATTACCTACGAAGGTTACCTGGGCAAAGGTGTGTCGGCAGTTATCGAGTGTGTCACCGAAAACCGTAATCGCACCGTTGCTGAATTACGACACCTGCTCACCCGTGGTGGTGGTGATCTGGCTAATAACGGTTCGGTCACCTGGCAATTTGACCGGAAAGCTGTTTTTTCAGTCGCCTCCAACGGTAAGAACTTTGACAAAGTCTTCGAGGCAGCCCTTGAGGCCGGTGCGGATGACGTCATTGAAGAGGATGGATACATTGAAATTGTTGGTGCCATTGACACCTTCAAATCGATTAATGACAGTCTCAAAGCCGCTGGTATCAAACCCGAAGAAGCCGGCTTACGCATGGTTCCGCAACAGGAAGTCGAATTGGATCCCCAACAAACTGTGTCTGTGATGAAGATTATTGAACAGATCGAAGAGAGTGACGACGTTCAGAACGTCTTCACGAACCTGAAGATTACTGACGAAGCCATGGCACTGATGGAGGCTGAATAACCCCATATGCCAATACTTGGGATTGACCCCGGGATCGCCATTACGGGTTATGGTCTGATCGACCTTGATCCCGCCGGCAACCCCATCCCAGTGAAGTATGGTGTCATCGATTCAACGGCTGTGAAGGGAACTCCCAGCCGTTTAGTTTATCTTTATGACGCCATGATGCTGCTGCTGGCAGAATACAACCCGTCCTCCTGTGGACTGGAGAAATTGTACTTCTCCAAAAATGTTTCTACAGCCATGGCGGTAAGCGAAGGGCGGGGAGTGGTTCGGCTTTGCCTTGCCCAGTTTGGTATACCAGTCGTCGAATATAGCCCCAACGAGGTCAAACAAGCAGTTACCTCCAGTGGCAGAGCGGATAAGAGCCAGGTGCAATTGATGATAAAAGCACTTCTACAGTTGGAAAGCATCCCCCATCCAGACGATGCCGCCGATGCTTTGGCAATCGCGCTATGTCACCAGGCATCGATGGGCTTGAATGCCGCCATCGCACAGGCTCTATCGTGATTACAAGCAATTCCAACCCTAAAATTGTTGAAATTCGCAAGCTCCAGGATGTAAAATTTCGCAAACAAACCGGACTATTTGTCGCAGAAGGTCTAAAAGCCATAGGTCAGGCTTTAGAGTCCCATGCGCGGGTAATTGAATTACTATACTCTGAGGAATTATTAGTCAGCGACTATGGCGTTGAGCTGGTGAAAACATTTTCTGATATTGAAGGCATCGAAGTGTTAGAAGTCAGCGCGTCCGTTTTTGAAAGTCTGGCTCGAAAAGAAAAACCGCAAGGCATAGCTGCCGTCATCCATCAAAAATGGGCGACTTTCGTCGACTTCAATGCTGAGGATCCAGGTTTGTTTGTGGCGGTGGATTCAATCCAAAACCCAGGCAACCTCGGTACGATACTGCGGACTTGTGACGCAGTTGGTGCAAAATCCCTTGTTTTGTTGAATTACTCAACCGACCCTTATGATCCCGTAGCTGTCAAAGCTTCAATGGGTTCAGTCTTCACTGTTCCGCTCATCAGAGCCACCAGTGAGGATTTCCTCGATTGGGCAAATAAGACCTCACTGCCAATTATTGGAACATCTGATAAAGCCAGACAATCTTGCTTTACTTATCAATATCCAAACCCTTGTGTTGTCTTGATGGGTTCAGAGCGGGAGGGATTGCCTCCAGAATTGGTTACCCATACCACTGAGATGTTGGGCATCCCCATGGAAGGCTCTGCTGACTCACTAAACATCTCAGTTGCCACAGGTATAATCTTATATCAGGCTTATCTGAGCCACAGGCTTAACCAAGGACAGTTAATATGATTGCCATGCTCACAGGAAAAATTATTGCGATCCAATCAGATGGGGTCATTCTGGATGTGCAAGGGGTCGGGTTTGAAGTATTTATCTCAAAGTCGGTCTTGCCTGACCTTGAGGTAGGACGCCTGTTGACACTTTTCGTCCATATGGTTGTGCGTGAAGATTTGCTTGCCTTGTATGGGTTTGAAACAACAGAAGAAAAACAGCTTTTCCTGCAATTTCTGGGCGTGGATGGTGTAGGCCCTCGTCTCGCCATGGCAATTTTATCCAG
Organism: Anaerolineaceae bacterium; assembly: GCA_049657925.1. Classification (GTDB taxonomy): domain Bacteria; phylum Chloroflexota; class Anaerolineae; order Anaerolineales; family Anaerolineaceae; genus Mesolinea. The sequence continues at coordinate 91,675 of JBASOE010000042.1, read as the reverse complement.
CTTGTCGATTGACAACATCCGAAGGGCGGTACTAAACGAACAAGCTGAGTTTTTTGCGCGTGTTCCCGGGATTGGTAAGAAAACAGCCCAAAAAATCCTCATTCATATGCAAGGCAAGATTACAGGTGAATTTGGCGGTGAATCCATGCATCGCACCAGCCAGGTTGAGGATCAGGTTCTTGAAGCTTTGGTAAAGTTGGGCTACAGTGTGGTCGAAGCACAAACCGCGCTTCAGAGCATTCCACGGGATACTCCCGACACAGTTGAAGACAAGCTCAGAACTGTTCTGCAATATTTTGACCATTGATCTCATCAGCCTCCTCATCTTTCAGGAATCTGGAGCATAAATGGTAGAATTGTCTCATTACTTATATCTATAGGAAAAATGTGTCAGCATTCTCTCGAGAACTCGGTGTCGACCTCGGCACCTTTAATACACAAATCGCTGAAGGCTCTCAAATTCTTGTTCAAGAGCCTACGGTTGTTGCCATCGTCGTCAAAGAAATGAAAATGGTGGAGTATGGCACGACGGCGCTCGGAATGATGGGACGGGTTCCGGAATCGATTGAGGTTATCCGTCCCTTGCGCAACGGTGTTATTGCCGAATATGAGTTGACTGAAATTCTATTGAAAGAACTCATCAGGAAAGTCACAGGCCCAACCCTCTTCTTCAAGCCGAAGGTGTTGATCAGTGTTCCTTATGGGATTACTTCTGTGGAACGCAGAGCTGTGCAGGAAGCTGGGTTGGGGGCAGGTGCACGGGAAGTAAACTGGATTCCGCAACCACTTGCGGCAGCGCTGGGAATTGACCTGCCCATTCATACCCCAACTGGAAACATGATCATTTGCCTGGGGGGTGGTACAACCCAAGCCGCGGTCATTTCGATGACAGGAATCGTCAGTGCTGAAACCTCTTCTGTGGCTGGCTTGAAGTTGGACGATGCCATCAGCACTTATGTGCGCAAAAAGTACGGTTTGGTGATCGGGCAACCAACCGCAGAAATGCTCAAGATGCGCATTGGTTCTGCAATTCCTGTAGATGACGAAAAGACGATGGAGATTCAGGGGCAGGACCAGGTCACCGGTTTACCAAAGCCTGCCAGCCTTACGACAAATGAAGTTGTTGATGCCTTGCAATCCCCTCTTGAAGAAATTACCGGCACTATTCGCCGTGTCCTTGAGAAAACGCCACCTGAACTGATCTCGGATATTATCGACCGTGGAGTCGCAATTTGTGGAGGCACTTCATTATTGAAAGGTTTGGACAAGTACTTGACCGTTGCTCTGGGCATCCCAGCGTATGTCGTGGATAATCCTGTAACATGCACTGTTGAAGGAACCGCAAAAGGGTTCAACCTGCTGGATATTATCCTAAGAAATCACCCGAATTAATCGAATTTCATTCCAGGTAGAAAGTCATTTTCTGCAATTGAAGGACGGGGTCTGCGTAAGAGATCTGGACATGCTCAGGTAATTTTAGAGTAATCGGTGCATAGCTCAGAATGGCATTGATTCCACAAAAAACCAAGCGGTCTGCCAAACGTTGGGCCTCATTCGAGGGGACCGTCAGGATGGCAATCTGTACATCAGCATCCTGCAGCACCTGCTCCAGATTGGATTCATTTTGTATAACCATGCCTGAGATTTCCTTACCGATCAGTGCCTCGTCGATATCAAAAGCCAGGACAATTTCAAAACCTTGACGAGCAAAACCCTGATAGCGCAACAAGGCTTGACCCAAATTTCCCATTCCGAAGACAGCAACCTTCCAGATTTTATTGAGATGTAATATTTCTTTAAGAGCTTCATGCAGCCTGATCACATTATAGCCAGACCCCTGTTTGCCAAAATTCCCAAAGAAGGAAAGATCCTTGCGAATCTCAGTTGCAGTTGTTCCAAGCATCTCAGCAAATTCCTGTGAAGAAACCACCTCTGTTCCTTCCCGCAGCAATAAATTTAGTCGCTGTACGTAGATTGGCAGTCGGGAAACTACGATATTGGGAATTTGGGATTTTTCCACACATCACCTCTTCGGTAAATTAATTAATCTTTAACTTCAGGATTCTCTTTTGATGTTATCATCAATATTAGTCTATATTATATAGGGTTTTAGGTGAAATACCCCATTAGAATTCAGTTATTCGACTTAACAGGAGAAAGAATATGAAAACAGCCGGTATCATCTCTTATGTATTGGCAGGAATACTTTTGATGTTCTCTTTGTTGCTAATTCTCGCAAGCTTTGGTGCGACTGGTGATGCCTCCTGGCGTACTGCTGGATTGGTCGGTCTGGTCATAGGCGCAGCATTGGTGGTTGCTGGCGCAAAGATGACTGCCACTGCGAATAAAACTGCCACTCAAAACGTCACCGTGAATCTTGACCTCCCTGGAAACATCAAACTGGACTCGATGAACTGCCAGAATTGCGGTGCACCACTGGATTCAAAAGACATTACATTAGCTAACGGCGCCGCAGTGATTAAGTGCCACAGTTGTGGCACCACTTATGAGATAACAGAAGAGCCAAAATGGTAAAACGCACTAAAGTTTTCTCCCTGCTCCTTGTCTTTGCTGTATTAGCAGCGTTGGTGCTGCCAATACGATCGGTTTTTGCCCAGGACTATCGGTTTTCGATTAGCCGGTATGAAGTGGAAGCCTATATCGAATCGGATGGCACATTAACACTCAAATACTTGATGGCTTTCGACAATTCTCCTCAAGGTGCTGCCATTGAATTCGTTGATTTGGGATTGCCTTACGCTGATTATGATCTAAAGAATGTCACCGCCTCTATCAACGACGAACCGGTTTCGAGTGTCAATAACTCGGCTTATGTGCACGGCGCTGAGTTAGCACTGGGGTCCAAAAAAATATTGCCCGGTCAGTCGGGTGTTGTCACGGCAGTGGCAAATGGAATTACAGGATATCTAACACCCTATGATATTGGCGATAAAGAGAATTATGCCAACTTTTTTTTTCAACCATCTTACTTTGACCCGGCTTACGACAAATCAAATAACACCGAGTATCGCATGACCATCATCCTGCCCCCTGCCGTCAGTACGGATCAGGGTGTTTATTACACTCCAGAAAAGTTCCCCGAAACAAAACAAGTTGAAGCTTCGACTACAACTGACGGACGAGTCTTCTACTCCTGGTTCAGCAACCAGGCCGATACCCACACATCATATCAGTTCGGCGCAGCATTTCCGAACAGTGCTGTGCCAAGCAATGCAATTGCGGCCGTTAACAATAGTGATACAAGTGGCAGTAATCAAAGCCAGGATTCCGGATCTTTCATTAATTCCCTGGGATCTGCGCTCCCGTGTTGTATATTCATTATTCCGGTTGTTATCATTATCCTTGTCTCTATCTTCGGCAAACGCGCAAGCGATAAACGGAAAATGGATTACTTACCTCCCAAAATCTCCATCGAGGGACAAGGCATCAAACGAGGTCTGACTGCCGTTGAAGCCGGTATTCTGATGGAACAACCCATTGACCGCATTCTTACCATGATCCTTTTCAGCACTATCAAGAAAGGCGCTGTAATGGTCGCAACAAAAGAACCGCTTGAAATACTCGTGCAAAATCCACTGCCTGAAGGCTTGTACCCTTACGAGCTGGATTTCATCAAGTCGTTCGGCAGCAGCGAGAAGCGCGATCGTAGGAGGGATTTGCAATCAACCATTATTGACCTTGTAAAAGATGTCACTGACAAGATGAAAGGTTTCTCAAAAGCCGAAACAATCGCCTACTATAAAGATATTGTTTCCCGAGCCTGGTCTTCTGTCGAAGGCGCAGAAACACCTGAAGTCAAAATGGAAGCCTACGATAAAGCACTGGATTGGACCATGCTGGACAAAGATTACAACGAACGTACCGAGAGAACCTTCACTGGTGGTCCGGTAATCCTGCCCACGTGGTGGGGTCGCTACGACCCGGTTTATCGCACTGGAAGCGGCGGGGGTGGCATGGCGTCAAGTGTGCCATCCAACACACCCGCGACTGGAGGCAGTTCTGCCCCAAGTATGCCGAAAATTCCTGGTGCTGACTTTGCTGCATCGATGATCAACAATGCTTCAGCGATGACTGCCAGCGTGATTGGTGGTGTGGGTGACTTTACGGGAGGCATAACCAATCGCACCAACCCGATCCCTGTCCAACCAAGCTCAGGTGGCGGATTCAGGGGCGGAAGCGGTGGCGGAACTTCCTGTGCATGTGCTTGTGCCTGTGCGGGCTGTGCCTGTGCTTGTGCCGGCGGCGGTCGGTAAGCAATGAAGACTATGGGCTTAAAATTGTTCGGTAAAGGTGTCACGAGCCTGCCAACACCAGGTCTGTACACTTTTGACCAAAACACCCCAACCAGTAGCTCGCGTGTGCACCTGCGAGTCGATGAAGATCAAACTGGCTTGATGGTGATGGACGCTTCCCAGGTTGTTCATCTCAATCAGACCGCTGTTTTGATGGCCTGGCTGATCCTCAACAAGATTGAACGCAGCGCGGCGATCAGCACCATTGTCAAATATTACAAAATTGATAAAAACGAAGCTGGAATGGATTTTGACAAAGTCCTGCAACAAACCCGGGGTCTGATCGATAAAGAGAAAGGGCTTTGCCCGGTTTGCGACCTCGATCTCGCGTTGTCGATGCCTTTTTCTTCAAAGCTGAGCGCGCCTTACCGTATGGATTTGGCAATTACCTATCGCTGTAATAATAATTGTGCCCATTGCTACAACGCCAGGGAACGCTCCTTCCCCGAAATGCCAACCGAAAGTTGGTTGCGAACTATTGACAGGTTGTGGGAGCTGCGGATTCCGCACGTTGTCTTTACCGGTGGTGAGCCAACTTTGCGCGATGATCTCGTAACCCTTGTAGCCTATGCGCAGAAAAAAGGCATGGTTACCGGATTGAATACGAACGCCCGCCGCCTGGCTGATGACCAGTTTGTGAAGCATCTGGTGAACGCTGGTCTGGATCACGTCCAAATCACTGTTGAATCACATGACCCTATCATCCACGATCAAATGGTGCGAGCGCGTGGAGCGTGGCAAGATACTCGGGCTGGTCTGAGGAATGTGGTGAACTCAAAGCTATACATGATGACCAACACGACGCTGCTGAGCAACAATTCCGACAATCTGGAGTCCATCCTGACATTTCTGGCTGATGAGAAAGTACCAACAGTCGGCTTGAACGCCTTAATCTACTCCGGACAAGGTGCAACAGTCCAAACGGGTCTAAAAGAGGCGGATATTCCCCCACTACTGGACCTCGCCAGGAAATTCACCCAAAAAAGTGGTCAGCGTTTGATCTGGTACACCCCCACACAGTACTGCCATTTCAATCCTTTAATGCTCTCTCTGGGTGTCAAAGGCTGTACGGCGGCCTATTACAATATGTGCCTTGAACCTAATGGCGACGTTTTGCCCTGCCAATCCTATTATCAGAGTATTGGCAATATCCTAACGGACCCTTGGGAGTCCATTTGGCACCACCCGCTTGCAGATTCTTTACGCAACCGAGGCGACATCCCAGATGGTTGCGTGCATTGTGACTTTTTTGTGGAATGCGGTGGTGGCTGCCCGCTGGCAAGAGATCATCAAACTGTTCAACCCATCTTTACTGCATTAACATAATCGGAGGAAACATGAACATTATTGATAAGCTACGCGCAATTACAGAGATTCAAAAGCCTTTATCCTCTGGCTTCCATGCGTACCACACTCCTCATGGCGCTACCCCACAATATCGTTTACACCTGCGTGTTGAACCGGATGGAGAGGGTGTACTTATCGTCAACGCTTCCTCCGTATTACATCTCAACCGGACTGCAACTGAAATAGTCTATAACCTCATCCAGGGGAAGACGGATGTCGAAAACGCCAATCTAATTAACAAACGCTTCAAGGTTGATCCCCAGACAAGCCTAAACGATGTTGCATTGTTACATCAGCAATTGGATAAACTGCTTAATACGGTTGATCTTGATCCGGAAGCCCAGAACTTGTTTGAACCTCACTTGACAGTTGAGAATATCTCAGCGCCCTATCGCTTGGATTGTTACCTGAACGATGACATAGAAGACAGGCAACCAGCTCTCAGCCTCGAAGATTGGAAAAGCATCATCCAGAAAGCCTTCAATGCCGGCATTCCGCATGTTTTATTCTGTGGCACGGAGCCAACCGAAGTGGAATGGTTGCCCGATCTGGTCGCTTATACTGAAGAACTCGGCTTGGTGACCGGGTTGATCAGTAGTGGTTCCAAATTAGCCAGCAGCGGCTTTTTGGAGAAATTGATCAATGATGGCCTGGACCACTTGATGATTGTTTTTGACCCGCTTGACGAGACGATACGGGAAGGGCTGAAAACTGTCCTGCCAATGGACCTGTACACTACGGTTGGTCTTGTAGTGCGAACAGAAGTTGACTATGCTGAGATTATCACTTGGCTGGATAACCTTGGCGCAAATGCTTTTTCGTTGATCGCGTATGATCAATCTGATGTTGTACCACTTCAAATGCTGGCCGACCAATTGGTTCTCAGCAACCATCGACTGGTCAATGATTTGCCATTCCCGATTGATTTTCGCCAATCGAGGGGACAGGCATCTGATTTACTCCCTGAAGCACGTTACATCAACCTGACGGTCTCGACAAATGGAGATGTGTTTGCCGATAATACCTGGGACGAAAGCCTGGGGAATTTATTGCACGATGATTTTGATATCATCTGGTCAAACAGAAGACCACAGGCATGAAACTACCCGACTGGCATGACCGCTATCTGTTGCAGGCTAATTGGACCAGGAACCTGCGCAGTTTCTTGTTAAACAAACTAAGTGTTCAATCCGGTAACACACTGCTCGAGGTAGGAAGCGGTACTGGAGCGCTCATTCAGGATTTTCGATCCATGCAAACCAGAACTTTTGCTCTGGACATTGACCTCGAACGCATGGTCTTTGCCCAGACCCAGATAGATGACCTGTCTGGCGTGTGTGCGGATGGTGTTAACATCCCCATTACCAGTCACGCGTTTAACTTTTCTGTCTGCCATTACCTGCTCTTGTGGGCTGCTGATCCATTGGCGATCCTGAAAGAAATGGTGCGTGTAACACGCAAAGGTGGAGCGGTGATTGCCTTTGCAGAACCTGATTATGCTTCCCGGATCGACTTCCCTGAAGTATTTGATTACATAGGGCATCTTCAGAATAATTCGCTTAATTTCCAGGGTATTGATCTGAAATTGGGCCGTAAACTGGGCCATCTTTTTCGCCAATCTGGTCTTGATGACGTCAAACTTGGTCTGCTGGCAGGTGAATGGCGTAAACCGAGCGAAGATGAGTTTGATGCAGAATGGAACGTGATTGCGTGGGATCTTGGAGGCTTTGTTCCCGTTGAGGAAATTCTTTCACTCAAAGAGAGAGCTAAAGCGAGCTGGCTCTCAGGAGAAGCTACCGTCTTCATCCCTACTTTCTATGCTTACGGTATCGTGTAACAAACTCAAACGACAGGCCAGTTGACCTGTCGTTTTTATTGTGTCGGGGCGAAAGGATTTGAACCTTCGACCTCTTGCACCCCATGCAAGCACGCTAGCCGGACTGCGCCACGCCCCGATTTGAATGAGAACGACATTATACTTGCCCAAAGAAAAAATCGCAAGGAAATATGCTAAGGAAATATGCTAATTGACATTCTCTACTTGAATAATTGTATCTAATTCTGTGTAGGTTGGAATCCCTCATGGTAAAATTTGGTACGAAGATTGCACGATTGTAATCACGGAGAATACTAATGACATCTGCTTTGCAAAAAGGAATCGATTCAGCCAAAGCCGGCATGATGGAAGAAGCGCTTGCCCATCTAAAAGATGCGATCGTTGAGGAACCTGAAAATGCAAACGTCTGGGTCTGGTTATCTGCCATCATTGACGATGAAGACAAACAAACCGTATTCCTTAAAAAAGCACTGGAAATTGATCCGGAAAACCGACCTGCTCAACGCGGTTTAGCCTTCATTCAGCGCAAGAAATACATCCCACCAAAGGCAGGTGAAAAGCTTTCCGATTACACTCGCCCAATTGGGATCTTTAAAACCCCTGATTCCCTTACTCCATCCCAAGCTGCTGCAGCAATCAATGCCGGTGTTCAGGCCGAGGCAGTTCGTCCAAGCCCACAACTCGAAAAACCGGAGTTTTCACCTACCCCTGCACCTGTCACCAAACCACACAGGGCTTGGCTTGATATTTTGCTCTATGGATTAACCCTGACGGTATTCGTGGTAATTGGCGTCTTGGTTGGAAAAACCTTGCTCAATGTCAATTTACCATTTCTTCAGAAACCAACCCCAATATTAAGCGTTCTTCCTCCAACTGAAGGAATCTATCTTAAGATCGGTGAAAATTACGAAGAGCTTAAGATGATCCTTGGCAAGCCAAATGACAACCAGGGTATTCCAAAAATTAGCCTTGATCAACCAGAAGTGGTCTTATTTGACAACATGGTTTCGATTGAAAGCATCAAATTCATCGATAGTGAAGACAAGGAAGTTCCTTTCCTGGTGACACCCGCTGAACAGAGAAGCACAATTTTGCATCCTCGTGACTCCCTCAAACCAGGCCGCTATTGTATCGTGCATACACTCGACCCCAAGAAAAACCAGCTACTTTATTGGTGCTTTGATATCTTGCAACCCTAAGATAAACAAAATAAAATCAAATATTCAAATCTTCCCGAGGAGTCTTTAATGATCAATTCACACGCCGCGACTTCGACCCGCTTGAATGGTTCCATCGTCTCGAGGCAAGAATTGGCTGACAAAATCATCAAGTTTCAAGTATATGCTCCGCAAATTGCTGCAAAGTCGAAACCAGGCCAATTTATCATCCTTCGACTCTCAGACAATGGCGAACGTATTCCTCTGACCATCGTCGATCAGAACGCGCGCAGCGGAGTGATCACCCTCGTTGTCCAGGGTGTCGGCAAGAGTACCCAATTGCTGAATAACATGACCGAGGGAGAAGTGATCCACGATGTTTTCGGACCACTCGGCAATCCGTCAGAGGTCAAGAATTTCGGCAACGTAGCCATGATCGGTGGGGGTTTAGGAGCAGCCGTAGCCTTCCCTGTCGCCAAGGCTTTAAAACAAGCTGGCAATCATGTTACATGCATTGTTGGAGCACGAAACAAAGACTTGATTATCCTCAAAGACGAGATAGATCAGGTCAGTGACGAAACTTACTATACGACCGACGATGGCTCTTACGGAATGCATGGTCTCGTAACCACCCAACTTCAACAATTGATAGATCTCGGAAAACACTTTGACTACGTGCTCGCTGTAGGACCGTTGCCGATGATGAAAGCGATAAGTGAAGTCACCCGACCCTACGCGATACCGACAACAGTTAGTCTGAACACCATCATGATCGATGGCACCGGTATGTGCGGGGGTTGTCGGGTGCAAGTGGGCGATAAGGTGCGTTTTACATGCGTGGAAGGACCCGAGTTTGATGGCCACCTGGTCGATTTTGACACGATCATACAGCGCAACCGCACCTATAACCACCCTGAGGATTGCCGCATCGATACACAGGTTCAAGAGATCCTGGAGCACGAACCCGAAGTAGCTCAAGAAGAGCATCTGGGGGTCAGGCTTGAGCTCCCGGAGAGGTCAGTTTCTGAGCGCGTCGTCAACTTTAGCGAAGTCACCATGGGTTACGATCTCGAAATGGCCAGGCAAGAAGCTGCTCGTTGCATTAATTGTTCGCGTCCCAGGTGTGTGCAGGGTTGCCCGGTTTCTGTTCAGATCCCCCAATTTATCCAATTGCTGCTTGCTGGTGACCTGGTTGAAGCTGGCAGGAAGATCAAAGAAGATAACGCCCTCCCAAGGGTATGTGGCAGGGTTTGCCCTCAATCTGACCAGTGTGAAGGCGCTTGCATCCTCAACCGCAAGGGCAATCCGGTTAACGTGGGAGCTCTGGAACGTTTTGTGTCAGACTTTTACGCAGAAAACGAAAAGATCCAAACCAAACCCGCTCATCCAGCCATTCGTCACAAGGTGGCACTGGTAGGCTCAGGCCCTGCCTCGTTGAGTTGCGCAAGCGATCTGGCGAAAGCTGGCTGCGATGTGACTGTCTTTGAGGCCTTTCACGAATTTGGTGGCGTACTGCGCTATGGCATTCCAGAGTTCCGTCTTCCAAAAGCCATCGTCAGCAACGAGGTCAATGCATTGGTCAGTCAAGGTGTCAAGTTTGTGCCAAACACTCTGATCGGCGCTACCTACTCCATTGATGATTTACTTGGGGCTGAAGGTTTTGAAGCACTTTTCATCGGTTCAGGAGCAGGTCTGCCGAATTTCCTGAATCTGCCAGGGGAGTCACTGGTTGGCATCTACTCAGCCAACGAATTTCTGACCCGCGTCAACCTGATGAAAGCCTATCAATACCCCAAAGTCGACACCCCCGTGCTGAACATGTTCAAGAAACGTGTAGGTGTCTTTGGCGGAGGGAACACTGCGCTTGACTCCGCACGCGTGGCAATTCGTTTGGGAGCTGCTGAGGTTTCGATCATTTATCGCCGCAGCGAAGTAGAAATGCCCGGTCGTGTGCAGGAGATAGCCCACGCCAAAGCGGAAGGCGTAAGGTTTGATTATTTGCGCAACCCCACATCCTTCGTAGGAGACGAGATGGGTCGCATCACCGGTGTCAGTTTACTCAGGATGGAACTGGGTGAAGCGGATTCGAGTGGACGCCGAAGACCGATACCTCTGGCTGACTCTGATTACTTTATGCCCATCGATGCGGCAATCATCGCTATTGGTAACGGGTCAAACCCGATCATCAGCAAAAACACACCCTTACTCAATGTCGATAAGTACGGTCATATTCAGGTCAACCCAGAAACGATGGAGACCTCCATGGCCGGTGTGTTCGCGGGCGGAGACATTGTCACAGGCGGCGCTACAGTTATCCTGGCTATGGGCGCAGGCCGCAAAGCCGCGGCTGCGATGCTTGCATTCCTCAATAAAAAAACTGGATCGGATAATTGATATGACCAAGATCACTTGCATCGGTGCGGGCAGTTACTCATTCGGACTGAGCACTCTGATTACTCTGCTTAAATCTGAAAAACTCAACGATGCCGAAATTGCCTTGGTCGACACAAATCAGGAATCCCTGGATCTGATCACCAATTTAGCAATTTGGCTTAATGAAGCCTGGGACTGCCGGAAACACATCTCAAGCCATTCCAGCCACAAGCCCGCTTTAAAAGGCACAGATTTTGTCATCAGTTCTTTGGAAATCCAACCTCGGGAAGCACTCTGGCAACAGGATTACGAACTGACCACCAAGTATGGCGTCCGCCAACCTTATAGTGAAAACGGTGGTCCCGGTGGTTTTGCTCATACCGCTCGCAACGTTAATACTGTGCTGGGTATCGCCCGGGATATGGAAGCGGCTTGCCCGGATGCCTGGTTCATTAACTTCACCAATCCGATGCACCGCCTGTGTTATCTGCTGAACGAATATACCTGCATCAAAACCGTTGGCCTATGTCATCAACTGGCCATGGGCTACGCCATGATCGCCAAAGCATTAGCGCCCATCTACGGATTCGACTCGGGCGAGGATTTTGTCAGCACACATGCCGACCCGACCAACCATGTGGCTTCATCTCAGATGGCTTCACTGGGTCTCGAACGATTCAAGATCAAGGCAGCCGGGCTCAACCACTTCAGCTGGTTGGTTGAGTTGACCGATCGTCAGACTGGCAAAGACCTTTATCCGATTTTCCGCGAAGCCTGGAAATTTCTCAATCCAAGTTTTGAGCCGCTCACTCAAAAGATATTCACTCAATTTGGACTGTTCCCCATCCCAGGAGATGAACATCTCGATGAGTATCTGCCATGGATGAGCAACCACCGTACGCAGCCCTGGCTGAAATATGACCTGTCACTTTATAACTGGGAGCTCATGGCTGCCATCCGCGATTACCAGTGGGAACATGTCTCCGAACTGATCGACAATCATGAAAGTATGGAGATGTTTGAAGACCCCCATTCTGAAGGCGCTGTGGAAGTGATCGAGGGCTTGCTTGGCAGTGAAGATTATTATTGGGAGGCGGCCAACATTCCGAATACTGACTCAATCGAGGGTTTGCCTCAGAATGCCATCGTCGAAGTTCCCGCAATTCTTGCCAATGGCAAAATCAAAGGCGAAGTAATTGGCCATATTCCCAAAGGAATCACTGCCCTGCTCCAACGGGAAGTTATGACCAGTCAATTATGTGTTGACTCTATTGTACAAGGTGACAGACAACTGGGCGTTCAAAGTTTGTTGCTCGACCCGGTGGTTGACGACCTGGACATGGCAGAAGACCTGTTCGAGAACATTATCACCGTCAACAAACGCTGGCTGCCTCAATTTTGGGATTAGCATTCTTACGGAGGAATATCCTGAGCAATAAAACTATTATCGACATCGGCGAACCATCGCCTGAATCAGAGTCCCAACAAGACCAAACTAACAAAATGGGAAGTTTGTCTGACTTTGCTCGCAAAATTATCGAGCCTCTTTCGAGCAAAGGTTGGCCGCGCTGGTTGGTGTTCTCAATGGCGGTTCTGGGGCTTCTCTATATTCTTAACCCTACCTATGGATTTTTTGAACTCATCCCTGACAATCTTCCATTTGTCGGGAACCTGGGCGAAGGTGTGGCCTTTATGCTGATATTGGCCGGTTTGGTAGAATTCTTTGAGGGTAAAAAGACCAAATTGCCATAATTCTCTGAATATTCGTCCAAAAACCTCTTGCAATCTTGCAAAATGTTTGACGAAATAGAAAAATAGGTGTATATTAGAGTTGTTAACGGAAGTTCTTTACCCTGAAAGTGAAAACCCTACGAGCAAGAAATTCCCAAAACACGACACAATTTAAGTTTTTTAGTTTACGGAGGATTAATTAGTAATGGCAGAACGAGAAGTTGGAACCGTCAAATGGTTCAATGGCGAAAAGGGTTATGGTTTCATTGCCCGTAATTCAGGTGAAAAGGACGTCTTCGTCCATTTCAGCGCAATCCTAGGTGATGGTTTCAAAAGCCTCAAAGAGGGTCAGGCTGTAGAGTTTATCGTTGCACAGGGCGCAAAAGGCCCCCAGGCACAGGATGTAAAACCCCTCGACTAAGCACTACCTGAAACATTCAAAAGCCCCGAAGATATTTTCGGGGCTTTTATTATTACTAATTTCTGGTCAGACTACGATAACCAACGCGATTGTTGAGGTATTTCTCCCCGTATCGGGCGATCTGATCTGCTTCATAATCGGACCAGTTACCGAGCGAAAGTCGGGGTTTACCCTCATGACCAAGCGCTAAAATGTGCGTCGTGATACGGTCCAGGAACCAACGATCATGGCTGACAACAATCGCACAACCCGCAAAATTCTCAAGTGCTTCCTCAAGCGCGCGCAAAGTGTTGACGTCCAGATCATTGGTAGGCTCATCGAGAAGCAGCACATTCGCCCCCACAGTCAGTGTCCTGGCCAGGAACACACGGTTTTTCTCGCCCCCTGAAAGGGTCTTGATTTCTTTTTGCTGGTCAGAACCAGTGAAGTTAAATGAGGCACAATAAGCTCTGCCGTTGACGATCATATCTCCCAACTGCAGATTATCCGCACCGCCTGTGATGGCCTGGAATACCGTCATATCCGGGTCGAGTGTGCGGCTCTGATCGGCATACCCGAGTTTCACCGTCTCGCCCAGACGGACTGAACCTTTATCCGGTTTCTCCAACCCCGCGATCATCTTGATCAATGTCGACTTTCCCGCCCCATTCGGACCAATCACCCCCACAATCGAACCGGGAGGAACACTAATGGTCAGGTCTTCAATCAGTTTGCGTGCACCAAAACCCTTGGAGACGTTTTCGACTTCGATCACCAAGTTGCCCAACCTGGGACCGGAAGGAATGTAGATTTCGAGGTCCTTGCGTTCCTTCTCATATTCCTGCGACAGCAGCTTCTCGTAAGCCGTAACCCGAGCCTGGCCTTTAGATTGGCGTGCTTTGGGCGACAGGTGTATCCAGTCCAATTCCCTCTGCAAGGTGCGTTGTCGTTTGGACTCGCTCTTTTCTTCTACGCGCAGCCTTTCTTGTTTCTGTTCCAGCCAGGACGAGTAATTCCCCCGCCAGGGGATGCCATAGCCGCGGTCGAGTTCCAAAATCCAGCCAGCCACATTGTCGAGGAAGTAACGATCATGCGTGACGGCGATGACTGTGCCTTTGTACTGCTGTAGATGCTGCTCAAGCCAGGCCACTGACTCGGCGTCCAGATGGTTGGTGGGTTCGTCGAGGAGCAGGATGTCCGGCTCGGTCAACAGCAGGCGGGTCAATGCCACACGACGGCGCTCTCCGCCAGATAGTGTGTTGATCAGTGCGTCCGGTGGTGGACAATTCAACGCACCCATGGCCATTTTCAGGTTGCTATCGAGGTTCCAAGCGTCGACTTTTTCAAGTCTTTCCTGCAACTTAGCCTGTTTTTCAATCAACACATCAAAATCAGCATCAGGGTTGGCAAAGGCTTCATTGACAGTGTCGTACTCGGCTAATAAGTCAATAATCGGTTGAACCGCTTCCTTGATCACCCCCATCACCGTTTTGTTCTCGTCCAAGTCCGGTTGCTGCTCGAGCATGCCAACTGTATAACCTTTGGATTTGGCGATCTCGCCCTGGTAGTCTTCGTCAATGCCCGCCATGATACGCAGCAAGGTCGACTTTCCCGAGCCATTCAAGCCCAACACGCCGATTTTAGCTCCATAATAGAAGCCAAGCGAAATATCGCGCAACACTTGTTTGTTGGGTGGGTAAAGTTTCCCCACCCGGCTCATGGAATAGATCACCTGGGTATCAGAAGGCATTGGTTCCTCGTTTTTGGTTGAATTGTAACAAGAAAGTGGGTGCATCATCGGCATCTTCGTTAGACGAGCAGAATCTAATCAGAATCTAATCACTTGATATTTCAGATACAATCTTACAAGGTTGTAAAATATGATTTAAAACCTTGGAGTTTTAGTTGCGCAAAAAGAAAACTTCCAACCTGTTCAACACCATCGCGCCGGTCTACGCGCTGTATTACAACTATCAGCACAGACATTACAAAGACACGCTCGAAACTATGTGGGATAAGTTTAGCCTATCTGATTACAACAACATTCTGGATGTGGGCTGCGGTACCGGCGCGCTGGCAGCCGCGTTCAAAGATCGGGGATTGCAGGTGACTGGCATCGATACGGCTGATAAGATGCTTGCCCAAGCCCGAAAACGACCTGAAAATGCCGGCATTGAATTCATGCTGGCCAGCGCCATCGAGCGTTTGCCGTTTGAGGATAATCACTTCGATCTTTCGATTGCCTCTTTTGTGGCGCATGGGCTTCCCAAAGCTGAGCGCCAGCGCATGTATACCGAGATGAACCGCGTGACCAAATCAAGCGTAATTATCTACGATTACAACAAGACCCATTCGTTGACCACTTCAGTTGTTGAGTGGTTGGAACATGGCGATTATTTCAACTTTATCAAGGGTCCGAGAGCAGAACTCATGCAGTGCTTCGCCTCAGTTGAGGTTTTGGATGTTGACGCTCGTTCTGTTTGGTACATCTGCACATCCTTGTGAAATTGACAATCATTAGGTTTGAAAACAGTTCTTGTTGCCAGAAATTCATCTCCCCCTCATATGATAAATATTTCCTTAGCTTAATCTTTTAATTGCCTAAAGGTGATGAGGTCCAAGTGCGAGCGCGCATACCGAACTATCTCATGATCCTGGAGTAATTCCCGCTCACGACTGCGTTGCTGGTTGTAGCTTGATGTCGCCACCAACTCGTCATCCACAAAGGCAGGGTGACACATCAGCTCAAAGCTTTGCAGAGTCGGATGCTCTACAATGCGTTTCAGGATCGCTTTGAGCGAATCAAGACTTACCCCTTCGTCATAAAAGCCGCCCAAGAAATCTTGCGGGGTCAGTAGTTTTGGAAAGTATCCCGTGTCAGAAATATTGCCCATCATCTGCTTAAGCTGTAAGTTGGATAACTCACCAGGAAGGTTGCCTGAGTCTTCTCCGAACGGCTGACGGATCCGACAGTGATACTCTGAGGCAAGCGCGAGCATACCCTCTAATAATGCCTTCGAGAAGTACGAGGAATGATGGTGGGAATCCAGGTGGTCGGGTGCATGACCAACCACAGACTCAAATCGTTCAATTTGCGAGCCCCATTCCGCATGCACCTCATCCATTTTTATTTGATGCAACCGAGCAAGGAATCCCGCTTCATCAAAGAAATTCCCATCCGGTCGAACCAGGCTTTGCACCCTCTCAACAGGCAGACTTGGTTGCCCGCTGGTCAAGCACAGATGAACTCCCAAACCCAATTTCGGGCAAGTTTCCAAAGCCTGTTCCAACGCTGCTTTTGCATCTGGACGGTTCATCATCACAGTTGTGGATGTCACCAAGCCAGTCAGGTGGGCTTCCCTGATCCCTCTGGAGATCCCAGCTGTGTGACCGTAATCATCGGCATTGACGATCAACTGCTTAACCATCGCGCTCCTTACCTTTTCAACGAAATCGTGAAATGGAATGCGCCAGATTCGAGCGCAATAGGGACTCTGGTCGCACACCCGCGGTTTCCATCCCCAGTAGTACCGCACCAAGTACAGGAGGTTCGTTTAAGCGAATGAAGTTTGCACTTGGTGCGAAACGATGCACTTTCTTTTTCATTTCTTGGGTTAGCAAGGGGCTGCCATCAAACATGCTGCCAATCTGCACCAGGTCAAAATCCAAGGATTGAAAACCCAATTGCCGGATGACTGTCACGGCCAGTTCGCCCAGTTCGCGTCCTGCCCAGCGTACAAGATCCAGCGCAACTTCGTCCCCTTCCGTGGCTACCTGAAAGACCAGACGGGCATCCTCAGCATCAATTTCGATGGTCTCGCAATTGATTTCCTGGAGCAATTCTTCAAGGTCTTTTAGTCCATACTTTGTCACAAAAGCTGCCGAAAGCTCAGTCTTCGGACCTCGGCCCGACCATTCATAGGCGAGTGCACGCACGGTCATAAAGATGAGTTCCGATGCCCCGGCAAACTCGCCATTATAAAATCCCCCGCCGGTCACTCGTCCACGTCGGGTGCGTGTCTCGTCCCAACCGCGGCAGTTGCACCCAGTGCCTGAGACCACCGCCACGCCCCATCCCTTTGGCGAGCCAGCCAACAGCCCTAATTCAGTATCATTGACAATCTCCAGTGCTTGCCTGAAACCCAATGAACGAATGAGATCCATGTGCGGTTCATACTCGATCGGCCAATCGTAGCCGCTGATGCCAAAACCAGCTCCAGCAATCTGATCGATGGTTATGCCAGCAACTTTAAGAGCTTCAGTGATGGCTTGCCTTGAATTGGTTTCAACACCAGGGAACCCGACTACTTCGTGATTTCCTGGTCCAGACTCAGTATAGGAAAGCGCGTGCCCTTCAGCGTTGGCGATCACAATACGTGTTCTGGTACTGCCGAGGTCCCCGCCAAGATAATAAGGTGTCATGTACTCCCGACCTCTCAGGATTTCCAGAATCGGGGTAAGTAAGCTCGATTTGTTTCGAGCAGGTCTTCCATGACCACCTCGATCTGGTCGGCTTCCGGTCCCAGTGGATGTGCCAGCAAAGCTTGATAGAGTAGATCTCTATCGCCAGTGACAGCTGCCTTTGCAATGAGTAATTCTGCAGCTTTAACTTGCGCGATCAGACCGAAGCAATGCTCTGGCAGTGGTTCTGCAGGCAGCGGATGTACACCAGCCCGGTCTATCTTGCAAGGCATCTCCAGCACCCACTGTTCAGGCCAGCCTTTCACCGCACCGTTATGGCAGGCATTGACCACATGCGTTTCGCTGAGGTTGTTAAAATGGGCGTTCAGTAGCTGGGTGGCAACCGTGGAGTAATAGGCGCCGCCCCGTTTCATCAGGTCAGCCGGGGGTTCGTCTTGGGTGGGGTCTACGTAGTAGCTCAGCAGGTCTTTCTCTACTTCCATCACCTCTTCGGCACGCGAGGGTGGCCAATTTTTCTGTTCATCCAATTTGTGTTGGGTCGAGTAATAGTATTGCAGGTAATAATTGGGAATCATACCCAGGGTTTCGATCAACTTGACAGGGAACTCGGGGTTTTCGTCAGCATGGAGCTCGTCCAGGTAACCCTTCAAGACTTCGTCCCAAACTTCCCGACCATCGACTATGAAACCGCGGTGCCAGGTGAGATGATTTAAGCCAAGGGTGTTCAGGTGACAATGATCTGGATCAATCTTTCTGCCCAGTTTATGCTCAAGTTGGGAAACGATGGTCATTTTGGTCGTTATGGCCACGTTGCAGACACCGACTGCTTTGACTTCTGGTGCGAACAGCGAGAGCGCTTGTGTCACCAGCCCGGCAGGATTGGCAAAGTTTGCCAAGAGCGCATCCGGAGCCAGCTCACGCATATCCCGCGCAAGTTGCAAAATGACCGGAATGGTGCGCAGCGCTTTGGCCATGCCGCCGATGCCAGTGGTTTCCTGACCAATCAATCCATGACGGAGTCCGAGGTATTCGTCCTCACGCCTCGCGGCCATATGCCCTACGCGCAATTGGGTGATGACGTAGGAGGTACCTTGTACAGACTCACGCTGATCTGTACTCAGTACTATCTTGAAAGGAGCATGATGTGCTTCCACCATACGCTGTGCAAAACCACCTACTACCTCCAGACGGATTTGATCGATATCCATCAACCAGAGTTCGGTGATCGGGAAACTTTGCATGCGCGCCAAAAAGCCCATGATCAGTTCAGGAGTATACGTCGACCCACCACCAATGACCGCTACTTTAAGCATCAGCTCTCTTTTTTCTTAGGTTAATTGTAACAAAAAAAGAGACTTACCTTTTGGGTTAGCCTCTCTTGTGTCGGGGCGGGCGGATTTGAACCGCCGACCTCTCGGTCCCGAACCGAGCACTCTATCCGGGCTGAGCCACGCCCCGTCGGTGTTAGATTATACCAAGTTTATGTTCTGAAACAAATCGAGTTTTACGGCGTCAACAGCACCTTGAGCATGCCTGGTTTAGCTGCTTCGTCGAATGCTTCCATCCCTTCCGAAAGCGAATATTTTGCATTGATCAGAGAATGGACATCAATTTTCCCTTGTTCCAACAGCCGTAAAGCAGGCGCGAAAGGTCCGCAGCGTGAGCCAACCACCTTGATTTCATCCACCACAATGGAAGAGAGGTTCAGACTCATCTCTCCAGCAAAAGTTGATTTCAACAAGAGTGTGCCTCGCGGCCGCACCAGGCTACGAGAGAGGGCGAACCCTTCAGCAGAACCTGTTACCTCGACCACCAGATCAGCCTTGTGTTTGGGGAGGTCCTGAGCATACACTGCTTTGATGCCCCATTTCTCGAGTAGTATGGCTGGTTGGGAACGCCGCACCACCACGCTCAGGTCGCAACCGGTCAGATTCAGACATTGCGCAATTAACAAGCCCAAACGCCCCGCGCCAACCACGACCACCCGATCTGCTGGCTTGATCTGCACTTCTTGTTGGATCTCCAGCGCGGCGGCCAATAGCTCGGTGAAAACGGCTTGTTCATCGGGTAAAGTATCCGGGACGATGTGCAGGTTCTGAATGGGCAGGGTGAGGTATTCGGCAAAAACGCCATCCTTACCGAGCAAACCCAGTGTGCGACGGTTCTCACAGTGAGAGGTACGACCATTGAGGCAGGCCTCACACTCGCCGCAACACAAGGTGATCTCTCCGACTACGCGCTTTCCAACTAACTCCGGTTTTTGAGCGGCTTCAACTACCTCACCCACAAATTCATGTCCTAAAACACCTCTAAACGGATAGTAACCCTTGACCATCTCGAGGTCAGTGGAGCAAATACCGCCCATTCGCAACCGGATGAAGGCTTCATCATCAGCCGCTACAGGAATCGGTAGGTCTTCCTGAACCGAAAGGGTTTTGTTTTCAAGCCAGATTGCTTTCATTCTTCTCCTAAATCGCACCGGTGCGGCCAAACTGGCGTTCGAGTAATGCCGCGCTCAGATGAATCATCGTGGGTCTGCCGTGCGGGCACGTGCGTGGACTGGGGCTGACTTCCAGACGGCTCAGCAATTCACGCTGTTCGATATCGCTAAGCACCTGCCCGCCTTTGACGGCCATGCGCTTACATACGCGCCCGGCAATACGGCTTTGAATCTCAGCCTGAAGTGGTGTTTCATCTTCTTCAAACTCGTTCAGAACAGCATAAATGGCAGAACTTGGATCACCAGCCACAAAAATATGAGGAATTGCCAGAATTCGATATGCGTTCGGTCCAAATGCTTCCAGCTGAAACCCCAGGTTCTCCAAAACAGATAGTTGCAACTCAAGCATACCTGCTTTTTCCTGACTGAGTTCGATAACCACCGGCGTCAGTAACTTCTGTGAGAACATGGTTTTGTGGTCCAGTTCATTCATCATCTGATCAAATAAAACCCGCTCATGTGCAGCATGTTGGTCGATTAAGTACAGACCGTCCGGTCCTTCAGCAATCAGGTAAGTGGAGGCCACTTGTCCGATCAAGCGCAACAGGGGCAAGCGCTGCCCGGGCAGAGCCGGCTGGGCTTGGGAAGCCAGGGGTGTGTCAAAACTGGTTCCAGAAGTATTCGGTTCATAAGTTGAACGCCTCTCAGAGCCAATTGGGTTACTGATTGAATCTGGGATGCTCCGCATTCCCCATAGGGAAGCGGGATTGAGTTCCGGGATGGGTGTATAGGCTAATAATCCCCGTTTGATGGCACGCTGCAAAGTTGAAAAGACCTGATCACTGTTGCGGAACCTGACTTCCGCCTTCGAAGGATGCACGTTCACATCCACCTGGTCATTCGGTAAGTTGATAAACAAGATCACCACCGGGTAGCGACCCACCATTAGAAGCGTGTTATATGCTTTGATGACCGAAGCCGATAATGTGGGGTCTTGCACCCAACGGCCATTCACGAACAAGGTGATATCCTTGCGGTTGGAGCGTGTCAGCGAAAGGTCGCTTACGAACCCGTCGATTGCCATAGTATTCTCTTTGAATTCCAATGGCATCAGTGCTTTTGCATCCTGCGAACCATACAGTCCTAAAAGGATCTCGCGTTTGTCACCATTGCCAGTGGTCTGAAAGATCACTTTGCCATCCTGGACGAGCTTCCAGCGAATGTTAGGGTACGCCATGGCATAACGGGTGGACAAACCAGTGACCTGCCGATTCTCTGTGATATCCGCTTTGAGAAACTTCAAACGGACCGGAACATTAAAGAATAGGTTTTCGACCCTTACCTGCGTGCCTCGAGCAGATGCCTGAGGCTGAGGTTTTCCGATCGTGCCGCCATCCACTTCTATCCGTGAGCCAGCCGTGGAGTCTTGTGTGCGTGAGGTAACGGTGACCCTTGCTACTGACGCAATCGAGGCTAATGCTTCTCCTCGGAAGCCCAGTGTACTGATGTTGAACAAATCTTCAGCTTTTTCCAGCTTGCTGGTAGCATTACGGGCAATCGCCAGGGGAAGTTCACCCGTGGGAATGCCACTGCCATCATCCTCAACCATAATCAGTTCTCTGCCAGCCTGGCGCATTTCAATATTGATTGTCCGTGCGCCAGCATCGATGGCGTTCTCTATCAATTCTTTAACCACTGAGGATGGTCTTTCGATCACCTCACCTGCAGCAATCTGGGAGGCGATCTGGTCAGGCAGGATATGAATGGGCATGAATTAAATTATACCGCCCCAGACTCTAATTTTCTTCCTACACAGTTCAGTTAGAATTAGGCACATGGAATTGACAGAGCACATCAAGGGCATCCTCGCTACCTTGCCCGACAAGCCGGGTTGCTACCTGATGAAGGATCAGGATGGCAAGATTATTTATGTTGGAAAAGCCATCAGCCTCAAGAACCGGGTACGGTCCTACTTCCACGATTTCGCCGGGCACAGTTATAAAACCCGTAAGCTGGTCAAACGCATCAACGACATCGAAACCATTATTGTTGGCTCAGAGCTGGAAGCGCTGATCCTCGAGATGAACCTGATAAAGCTGCACCGACCATTTTTCAACGTGCGGCTTAAGGATGACAAGCGCTATCCTTACATAAAGATCAATTGGGCGGATGACTTTCCGAAACTGAGTGTGACCCGTGAGATGGTCGACGATGGCTCACGCTACTTCGGGCCATACACCTCTTCCTGGGCTGTTCACCAAACGCTTGACGCGCTGCGTCATATTTTCCCTTATCTGACTTGTGCCAGAGAAATTACCGGCAAAGATGCCCGACCTTGTCTATATTACGATCTTAAATTATGCACCGGTCCTTGCATCGGTGCCATCGACCGCGCGGGTTATCGTGAAATGATTGATAACCTCTGCAAATTTTTGGAAGGCAAAACCGAGACTGTCGTAAAACGTCTTAATGAAGACATGCATGCAGCGTCTGAGTCGTTAAACTATGAAAAAGCGGCAATCATCCGTGATCAGCTTTCGACCATGCAACATCTGGTTGAAAAACAAAAAATAATTACCGATGACCAAAAAGACAACGACATCATCGCCCTGGCACGCGATGAGAACGAAGCCTGCGTGCAGATTTTCTTTGTACGCTCCGGCAAGTTGATCGGGCGGGAATATTTCATATTGGAAGGGACGGATGAGGAAACCAACGAATCGATCCTGCAAGAGTTTCTAAAGCAATTCTATGCGCAAGCGGCTTATATTCCAGATAAAGTCCTGCTGCCAGAAGAGATTGAAGAAGCCCGCATCATTCGCGAGTGGCTCAACACACGCCGCAGCGGTGAGAAAATTGAGATTATCGTCCCCAAACGCGGGGATGCCAAAAAGCTGGTCAACATGGCAGCTGAGAATGCGACCGAAACCCTTAAAGCACTTAAAACGCGCTGGCAGGCTGATAAAAACAAACAGACTCAAGCACTTTCGGAAATTCAAGCTGCGCTCGGAATGCCGCAACCTCCCAACCGTATAGAGTGTTACGACATCTCAAACACCCAGGGCACAGCCAGCGTCGGCAGCATGGTCGTTTTTGAGCAGGGTATTCCCAACAAAAAGCTTTATCGGCGTTTCAACATCCGCAACGTGGAAGGTCCTGATGATTTTGCTTCAATGGAAGAAGTGCTGCGGCGTCGCTTCAACCACTATCTGACGGCACTGGAAGATCAGAAACTGCCCGGCAAACAATTGGATCTGGCCTTTGGGATCCTGCCCGATCTGTTGATTGTGGATGGTGGCAAGGGACAATTATCCCGAGCCAACACCGTCCTGCAAGCGTTCAATTTACAAGACTCCTTTAGCCTGGTTGGGCTGGCCAAACAGGAGGAGGAGTTATTCCGTTCGGGTGAAAGCAATTCAGTGCGCCTGGAGGATCGATCGCAAGGCTTGTACCTTATTCAGCGCATCCGGGATGAAGCCCATCGTTTTGCCATCACTGCACATCGGCAACGTCGTGGTAAAATCGGATTGGTCTCCCGCCTTGACACCATCGCTGGGCTTGGTCCAACCCGCCGAAAAGCCCTCATTCAACGCTTTGGTTCAATCGAGGGGATAAAGGAAGCAGACCCCAAAGAAATCGCCGGAATCAAGGGGATTTCAATGGCATTGGCATTATCAATTAAAACACAATTGGAGTAATAATGGCAAACCGAAAGTTCAATAGCACTAACGCCTGGAGAATTATGATTGCACTTATCGCGGTGATCATCATCCTCTCTATGGTGCTCACAGCCTTCATTCGATAAGATCAAATAGACAAAAAGAAGGAGAGAAAGTCAATTCTCTCCTTCTTTTTGTTGCCTAATGTCCCAGTCGGGCTCTTTCTTCTTCGACGATGCTGTGATCAAGTTTCTTGATCAGCGGATAAGGTGGGTTGAAAGACTGACCACCTTCAATTGTAGCGGCTTCCCATCGCTCTTGACCAGCCAGGGGGTTGGGTTGATAGCGCATAACCGAGTGCTGACCAAGTTCATCCTCGACGCTCTGGACCGCCAGATCTCCAAAAAGAGCAGCACCTTGACCAAGGATTGCCTGTAGAGCTTCAGATGTGTTGGGAATGAAAGGCGCGAACATGATATTTAACCAGTTGATGGCTTGAATAGCGGTATAGACAGATCTGGCAGCTTCAGCCTTGTCAGTCTTAATCTCAAACCAAGGCGCATGGATATCCAAATACTTGTTGACTTCAGTCGCCAATGACATGATTTCCGCGAGTGCACTGCGCAATTCCACTGCTTCTAACTTCTGTGCCACGCTACCAAAACCAGCTTTGATGGTATCCAATAACGCCAGGTCAGACTCGCGCAAAGTTCCAGGTTGCGGAATGAGGCCTCCCCAATGTTTGTAGGTGAAAGCCAGCACACGGTTGACCAGGTTACCCCAGGTGGCAACCAATTCGTTATTGTTTTTCTGGAAAAATTCTTCCCAGTCCCAATCGGTGTCACGGGTTTCGGGCATGGCCGAGGTTAGGTAGTAACGCAACGCGTCAGCGTCAAATCGTTCCAGCGCGTCCAACCCCCATACAGCCCAATTATGACTGCCGCTGATTTTGCGACCTTCCAGGTTCATGAACTCATTGGCAGGCACGTTATACGGCAGAATAAGCGGCTTGGGTTCTTTCGCGCCTAAAGCCGCATCCAAACCATCGGTAATGCCCAACAATTCTGCTGGCCAGGTAACTGCGTGAAAGGTGATGTTGTCCTTACCGATGAAATAAAACGATTTGGTTTCCTGATCGACCCACCAATTCCGCCACTTCTCAGGATCTCCGTCCAGTTTTGCCGTTTCCACCGCCGCGGAGAGATAGCCTATTACGGCTTCAAACCATACGTAAAGGCATTTGCCGTCCCAGCCTTCCACCGGAACCGGGATGCCCCAGTCCAAATCGCGGGTAATGGGAGTTTCTTTGAGGCCAACAGATTGAATCATGCCGAGTGATTGATTGATGACAATCGGTCTCCAGTAGGATTCACGAGATTTGAGGAATTCCTGAATTTGTGGTTCAAGCGAAGATAAATTGAGATAGTAATGCTCTGTATCCTTCAGAAGTGGCGTCGACCCATCAATTTTGGAGTGTGGATTGATCAGACGATCTGGCTCCAACATTTGTCCGCAATTTTCACATTGGTCAGAGCGCGCATCTTGATAACCGCAGATGTAACAGGTGCCTTCCACATAACGGTCAGGCAGAAAACGATTCTGGCTTTCGCTGAACCATTGCTTGGAGACTTTTTTGGTCAGGTAACCATTCTGGTTCAATATGGTAAATATTTTCTGGGCGATGTCAAAATGGTTCGAAGTGTGTGTGCTGGTGTAAATGTCGTAGGAGATGCCCAACTTTTGAAAAAGCTCGATAAAGCGTGGATGGTAATGCTGATAGACCTCAAGAGGAGTGATATGCTTCTCATCGGCCTTAACCGTGATGGCTGTGCCGTGGGAGTCAGTTCCTGAAAGCATCAGTACATTTCGACCTCTCAGACGATGATAACGTGCGCAAATATCCCCAGGCAGGTGTGAACCCGTGATATTGCCCACATGAATATCCGAATTGGCATAAGGCCAGGCGATCGCGATGAGGACGTGCTCAGTCATAATAAACCTCCAAAAGTAGGAAAAAAGATTCTATCATTAAGCGGTTTGATTCTTTAGGTTGGAAGAGTTAATCACTAAAAATAATGCGATCGCTCGTGTGCTCGCATTCACCCAAGTTAAGGTTTTGCCCACATTCGACGCACACCCCTTTACAATCTGGCTTGCAGAGATGATGAATGGGTAGCTCGAGTAACAGATAGTCGCGAAATACTTCTCCAAGTTCGATGTAGCCATCCTCGGGGATGGATTGCTCTGATGCGTCTTTTACATGATCCGGGAAGAAGTAAAGCTCTTCAATTTGAGCTTCAACTTCCACCGGGGCGGATTCGAGACAACGCACACATTGCGAATCTATCGTACCCCTCACCGTTCCATCAAAGAGCAACCCTTCCTGGGTTCGGGATAAGCGGTAATCACTGTGCAGGTTGATGACGTCCAAATCAGGTTCGATTCGAATGGCATCGTAGTCAATTTGGAAATCACGGGAATAACCGATCGGTTTATTGAGCATGAAACCAATATTGGTTTTTAAGACGTTATGGGAAAGTTCCATTTCAGTTACAATTTCCTTCGTTTGAGATTATAACATGTCGAATTAAGGAAACCGAACCTGATGCAACAACTATTGCTCGCTACAAACAATCCCCACAAGGTGACCGAAATGGTCGCTCTTTTGGATGGACTGTCAGTGCATGTCGTCACCCCCAATGACCTTGGAATCACACTTGAGGTGGAAGAAGACGGTCAGACATATCTTGAAAATGCCTTGCTAAAAGCCATTGCTTTTTCAAAAACAAGTGGTTTGCCAGTTTTATCTGACGACTCCGGTCTGGAAGTGGACGCTTTGGGAGGCGTGCCCGGCCTTCATTCCCACCGCTTGATTATAGATCCGAACGCGACAGGGCATGAACGATGTTTGCGTCTGTTGGAATTATTGGCAGATAAACCGAAACCTTGGTCGGCCAAATTTCGTAGCGAGGTTGTGCTGATGCGCGCCCCAGAGGACTGGGTCAGCGCCAGCGGCATCTGCTTGGGTGAAATTCAGGACACCTTTAGCGGCTCAAATGGTTTTGGCTATGACCCCATCTTCAGAATTGCCGGCTCAAACAAAACCATGGCAGACCTGCCAGACTCAGTGAAGAATCAAATCAGCCATCGCGCACGAGCAATTCAGGCGTTAATGCCTGAATTAATCCGATTTTCAAAAGAAACTCGCTAAGCCTTATAACCAAATTTCCGCAATAGGGCTTTTCGATCTGCTATTTCATCTTCAGATTCAACCCCCAGGGGGGATTCTCCGTCAATTACACCCAGGATACCCCGACCTTGCGCTGACTCCGCGATAACAACTTGCACAGGGTTGGCAGTCGCGCAATAAATACGGCAAACTTCCGGAACCATCTTGATTTGATTGAGCACATTGATCGGAAAGTAGCCCTGACCCAAGAAAATGATAAAACTGTGACCCGCACCAATCTGCATAGCGTTTTGCGTGGCCAGTTCTATCAAGCAGTTTTCATTTCCACTCCAGCGAACAAGACGTTGAGTGGAGGCTTCACAAAAAGCCAGACCAAATTTGATCCCAGGGACGGAAGAAACCAATATCTCATGCAAGTCCTCAACGGTCTTAATAAAATGTGACTGTCCCAATATCAAGTTGAGTTCATCAGGATTGTGGATTGTGACCAGTTCTGTTTTCATTTTCTGCCTCCAATCCAGATTTTAACACACGTATCTTGCATGGCTTCAGGTTAGGGTAAAATTCAGTAATGGTTGGCGGGCGTATGACTTCACTTATCACCTTCTGCTTGGTCGGAGTTTTGTTGTTGAGTGCATGTAGCTCAACTCAATCGAGACCCTCCTCAGAAGCCATTGTGAGCCCAGAAGTCAGCATTGATACTTTGTCGACGCCTATGCCGACCTACACCCCAACCCTTCCACCTGTTGGTTCGAACGAGAATCCTTATAGAATGGGCATCGTTGACTCGATGGTCACTGAGACTCAAAGATCCGATGCCGATCGTCTCGCAAGTCAACTTTCTGCGAACATGGGAGTCATTTTCACAGTAATTTTCTTTGCTGATTTTTTGCAACTTGAAGAAGCATTGCAGAAAGGTTTTGTCCAATTTGCCTGGTTGCAACCAGTGGAGTACATACTCGCAGCGCAAAAGCAGTTGCTTACCTCAGTACTAGTCACGAACCATCTTGGTGTCACTGCCTATGGGGTGCAATTTCTTGGAAACGTTGACTCTAACTTTACCAGTTACTTCGATTCCGGAACGCATACTTCCACAACATCTGCGGTACAAGCGCTACAGCAGTTTTCTGGTCTTAGGCCTTGCTATTCAAGTGAACGCTCGCTTTCTGGTTATTGGGTTCCCAACGGCTTACTTGCTCAAAATGCAATCAACACCAAGGAGCCTGTTTTTACATATTCTTCCAGCGCCAGCATCCGCGCCTTATACATCAAAGGAGTTTGCGATTTTTCCGCGACCTACGCATACTTGGCGGATCCACGCACCTCTTCAGAGATAATCACAGATTTATCTGACGTGCTTTCAAAAGTTCCAATCATTTGGACATCTGGCAAAATTATCCCTAATTTGAGTCTCTCTGCCGTCCCCACGCTTGACTTGGCTTTCCGCAATCGTGTTGCTGAGCAGCTCATTCAGACTGTTCGCACTGATGAGGGCAAACAGATGTTTAGCAGTTTGCTGGATTACGACGTGGTGGGGATGGATGGGATTCTGGACGGCACTTATGATGACCTTCGTGGTTTGCTGCGCAGCCAGGGAGTCAATCTTTACTCTCTAATTGGTCAATAAAACATGAAAAAAACACTTCGAATTGCCCTCCTGGCGATATTCATTCCAAGTGTCTTGATATTAGCCATTCGATTTGCGATCGTAAGTTACGCCAGTGACAAGATTTTTGAAGCAAATATCGTACAGAATGCCCCAGTGGTGATCGTTCCTGGAGCCGGGTTGACCCGTGCCGGTACACCCTCTGCTGCCCTTGGAGACAGGCTGGACGAAGCTATCAAACTTTATCAGGCAGGAAAAGTGCAAAAGTTACTGCTAAGTGGTGACAACCGTTTTATTGACTACAACGAACCGGGATCCATGCGCGAATATTGCCTGGCACAAGGCATTCCAGACGCAGACATCGTGCTTGATTTCGCTGGACGTCGCACTTACGACACTTGCTATCGCGCAAAGGTTATCTTTGGGGTTGAGCAAGCAATCATTGTCACCCAGCAATACCACCTCTCACGAGCTGTTTTCCTGTGCGACCAACTCGGGATCGAGGTGAAAGGGGTAGCTGTCGACCAATCAGATTACATCCCTGAGCGTTATGCGTATTGGCAATTTCGCGAGGTTTTTGCTACAGTTTCAGCCGCTTGGGATATATTTGTAGGCAAGCCATTGCCAGTTCTTGGCGAGGCTGAACCCATTTTCCCGGAGAATTAGTATGAACCGCCATGAAGCACTCGAACTCGTGCATGAATTTATCAAAACTGAAGGCTTGATCAACCACATGCTTTCCGTCGAAGCAGCAATGCGCTGGTATGCCCGAAAGCTCAATCAGGACGAAGAGATTTGGGGATTGACAGGCCTGCTTCACGACTACGACTGGGAAGTGCATCCCATCAGAGGCGATCATCCTAATTTAGGGTTGAGCTTGCTCCGTGATCGAGGTGTCAGCGAGGAAGTGATCTACTCCATTGCAAGCCATGCCGATAATCCAGAGTATCCAAGAGTCAGTTTATTAGATAAAGCACTTTACGCCTGTGACGAAATCACGGGCATGATCACTGCCGTCGCCCTTGTGCGACCTTCCAGATCGCTTTACGATCTCGAGGCCACTTCGGTGAAAAAGAAGTGGAAAGACAAGTCATTCGCGGCAGGGGCTTTACGTCCTGTGATGGAAAGTGGCGCAGAAGAATTCGGCATGCCGTTGTGGGAACACGTTCAGAACGTAATCCATGCCATGCGCGCCATTGCGCCTGAACTCGGCCTTGCAGGTGATTTGGAACCTACGGCTTAACCTACTTCATTCCCCAGTATTCGCTCATATCTTCAATGCTGGTGAAACCAATAATTTCGTCGCCATTTTTTAATGTGAAAACCGCCTGACCGATTGCGGCACGTTTGCGGGCAGGTGTGTTTGTAATACTAAACACTTTACTGGCTGATTTCCGGAAATGGCAAATACCTTTGTCGGTTAGTTTTCCCACCAATTGCGCAACAATCTCGTCCTTCTGGTCAAGCTTCCAACTAATCACTCCCTGTCCATATCGTCCTTGGACAGGATATTCACTTCCTGAAATTCGTTTGCCAAAACCAGTACGACTGACCAGTGCGACCTCATCCTTATCAGAAACAGTACTGGCACCAACCACCCAATCGCCATCTTTAAGCTTGATAGCGTTGACACCGGCTGCGACCAGACCCATAGAACGAACTTCCTGTTCCGGGAAGCGTATCGTCATGCCTCTGGCGGTGGTCAGCAACAAGTCCTGGCTTCCGTCTGTAAGCAGGATCTTGAATAACTCGTCATTATCATTAGTCTTTACCAACACAAAACTGCTGGCTGACGCACCGGGCAAATCCGCAACACTTGACCTTTTGATCATCCCTTGTCTCGTAACTGTAACAATGTAGCGCTCCGGAAGGTTCCCAGTGTCCATCGGAACGGCGAAAATTCCTTGTAAAATATCGTTCTTATGCAGTGGGGCAATCTTGGATGCCGGCACACCAGGTTCGTCTTGTTTTTGTACAGGTATTGCCAATGAGTGAATCGCCGCGCAGCGACCCTCGGTCGTCACCAAAAAAATGGTCTCGTGTGTGTTGGTGCGGATCATGTTCCAGGGCGCATCCGCCCCACCGAGTCGGTTAGAAACATCCCCTTCGGTACGCGATAGCAAGCCTGACTCAGATACTTCCACCCAAAAATGCTCCAGCGGCATCACATCGGTTTGTGTGAGCAATTCAGATACTTTTTCGCCTTCACCAAGGTGAATGATTTGCGTTCGTCTTGGATCACCATATTTAACTTTGACGGCCTTGAGTTCGTCGATGACTTCCTGGCGCATCTTGCTGGGTGATTTTAACAAAGCCTTTAATCTCTCGATAGTTTCACTGACCAGCTTGTATTCCTCTTCTATCTTTTTCCGTTCAAGTGAAGCGAGCCGGCGTAAAGGCATTTCCAGGATGGCATTCGCCTGGATCTCGTCCAAGTTGAACTTAGCCATCAAATTTTGTCGGGCAGTCTCAACATTTTCAGCTTTGCGAATGATGGCGATGACTTCATCAATACTGCGGATGGCAATGCGTAAGGCTGCCAATATGTGCAGCCGGTCTTCATTTTTTTTCAGTTCGTATTGAGTGCGGCGTTTGACCACAGTCAACCTGTGCTCGATGTACACACGCAAGGCTTGTTTGAGCGAAAGCTTGTGCGGACTTCCATCCACCAAAGCCAGGATGTTTATGCCGAAGGTGTTGTGCATCTGGGTGCGTTTATAAAGGATTTGCAGAATCTTTTCGGGTTCTGCATTCTTATTGAGGTCGATTACTATGCGCATTCCCTGACGATCCGATTCGTCGCGCAGGTCCGCAATTCCTTCCAAACCACCTTCGCGGGTGATTTCAGCAATGCGTTCGATTAAGGAAGACTTGTTGACCATGAAGGGAATCTCAGTCACGATAATGCGCATGCGACCACGAGACATTTCCTCAAGCCTCACTCGAGCACGAACCTGGATCAAACCATTTCCGCTGCCATAGATTTGCGCCAGTGATTCTGAGTTTTCATCCTGCAGAATCAAACCACCGGTCGGAAAATCTGGTCCCTTGATGTAACGCATTAATTCTTCGACGGTTAGATCTTCGATGTCATCGTAATGCTCAAGCATCAACACCAATGCGTCAACCACTTCTCCCAAATTATGAGGTGGGATATTGGTCGCCATACCGACAGCAATGCCTGTGGCACCGTTGACGAGCATATTCGGGATTGCGGAGGGCAATACTAATGGTTCCTCCAGTGTCCCATCGAAGTTGCTGGTGAAATTGACCGTATCCATGTCAAGTTGTCGCAGCATCTCCATGGCTGGTTCAGACAAACGCGCTTCGGTATAACGCATGGCAGCAGGCGGGTCCCCATCAATGCTACCAAAATTCCCTTGGCCGTCCACCAGCATGTACCGCTCGGAAAAGTCCTGAGCCATACGAGCCATAGCCTCGTAGACAGCAGAATCACCATGCGGGTGATACTTGCCCAACACCTCGCCAACAATTCTGGCTGACTTTTTATGGGGTGTATCTGCTCTGATCCCCATGTCATACATTGCGTAGAGAATGCGCCTTTGTACTGGTTTCATCCCGTCCCTGGCATCAGGCAGCGCACGGGAGACAATGACGCTCATGGCGTAATCCAGATATGAAGCTTGCATTTCATCGTTGATGTTAATTTTCTTATAATCAGTCGGGGTCATAACAGTTCCCAGTAACGAAGGTTCTTACACAATGGAGTTGGCATAAATATAGCATTAAAACACCCAGGAAAGTGAGCTTCCTGGGTGTTTCTATTTTCTCAAGGCTGATTAATTGTCGTAATCGATGGTTTCGTCATTATCGCCGAAGTCTACTAATTCTTCATCGTCAAGCTCGTCCAATTCAAACTCAGGTTCGTACTTGTCGTCCTGCGCAAAGATATTCATCTGCTCGACGTTGATATCTGGTTTGCCAGGCAGCGCTTCAAAGATCTGCTCAGTGAATCTGCCAGGTTCAAACCCGGTACCGGCAGGGATCAACTTGCCGATAATGACATTTTCCTTTAAGCCGTACAATGGATCTTCCTTCGAGGCGATCGCCGCGCCAGCTAAAACCTTGATGGTGTGCTGGAAGGACGAGGCCGAAAGGAACGAGTCAGTGCTTAGCGAGGCTTTGGAGATGCCAAGCAGAATCTCGACAAATCGGGCGGGTTTCTTACCTTCAGCAATCAACTGCTCGTTCAGCTTACGGATTTCCAGCCGATCGACCAAATCCTGAGGCAAATACGGCGAATCTCCAGGTCGAGTCACCTGAACCTTATTGAGCATCTTACGAATCACAACTTCAAAGTGTTTATCGTTGATGTTCTGGCCCTGAGTGCGATAAACTTGCTGGATCTCTTTAAGCAGATACAACTCGGTAGCGTCGCGACCTTTGATGCGCAAGATGGTATGTGGGTTGATTGAACCTTCGGTTAGAGGTTGACCTGCTTCAACCTTGGCACCTTCAGTGACGATGATACGAGAAGTGGTTGGGATATCATGGTCTTCGGTTTCGCGATTCTCATAGGAAACGACAACATTGTTGTTCTCGATGCGAACACGTCCAGCATGCGCGGCGACTATGGTAGCGCCTTCCTGTGAGGCGATTGTTTCATTCATGGCAACTTCGCCTTCGTCTTTCACCTGAATTTCCCAGCCTTCAGGAACTTCATAGGTATCGGAGACCATCTCGCTGTGATCAATGCGAATATTGCGGAGTTCGCTATTCTTTTCGCTTTGAATAATATGTGCAGTACCGTTAATGTTAGTAACAATGGCTTCGCCCTTGGGCATGCGCCGGGCTTCAAAAAGCTCTTCCACACGGGGCAAACCAGTTGTGATATCACCACCAGCAGCGACACCACCAGTGTGGAAGGTTCGCAGAGTCAGCTGAGTACCAGGCTCACCAATGGATTGGGCAGCAACGATACCAACAGCAGAGCCAAGGTTGACCATCTTGCCTCGACCAAGATCGATACCATAACAGCGGGCGCATACACCATGGATCAGCTCACAACTAAGCGGACTGCGGGCCTTGATCACCTGAACATTGGCTTTGACGATAGTCTGAGTCAGTTCTTTGGTCAGAAGATCGTTACGATCTCCAATAATTTCGCCAGTTTCGGGGTGGATAACTCGTTCAGCCAGCAAGCGTCCAAAAATACGTTCACTGAATGGCTGACCAGCCACATCTTCCTTGACATCGATGTAGAGCCCTTCTTCAGTGCCACAATCTTCGTTATTGATAATCATGTCCTGTGCGATGTCAACCAATCGGCGGGTGAGATAACCTGCGTCAGCGGTACGCAGCGCAGTATCTGCCAAGCCTTTGCGGGCACCATGAGTGGAGATGAAGTATTCCAGCGCGGTCAAGCCTTCACGGAAGTTGGACTGAATTGGCATGGGAATAATACGACCAGACGGGTCGGCCATCAGACCACGCATACCAGCCATCTGAGCGATCGGGCTAAAACCGCCCTTGGTTGCGCCAGAAACAGCCATCGTGGAAAGGTTGCCCTGTGGGTCGAGATGCTTGCGTACGGCATCGCTGACTTTCTTGGTGGTTTCCTGCCAGACCTCGATGATGCGTTCGTTCTGTTCTTGTTCGGTCAAGAGACCACGACGGTAGTCTTTCTGAACCTGTTCCACGTCGGTCAAAGCCTGCTTGATCATCTCTGCTTTTTCGGGTGGAACGGTGATGTCTGCTACAGCAAGAGTTGCACCGGACTTGGTCGCAAACCTGAAACCGATGTCCTTGATGCGATCGGCTACCAAAGTAGTCACTTCCTGACCACTGATCGCATAGATGTCAGCAATCAAGTCACGAATACCACCTTTGTCCAAAACCTGGTTGCAGTAACGCATTTCGTCAGGCAGAATGTCGTTAAAGATAGCGCGACCGACAGTCGTATCGATCATGCGGGTAACAGGCTCGGTGAGACGGTTATTCTTGTCGTCATACCAGGTCGTCGCACGAAGTTTAATTTCCGTCTGAACTTCGACCTGACCCAGTTCATAAGACATGATTACCTCAGTGATGTCACCAAAGATTCGGCCATCACCCTTGGCAGGCTTGGTGGCATTCATGGTCAGGTAATACACACCCAGAACCATGTCTTTCCCTGGGCTGATAATAGGCTCACCACTGGCAGGTTTGAGCAAGTTCTTGCTCGCCAGCATCAATTCGCGAGCTTCCTTAACTGCTTTTTCCGAAAGTGGTACATGAACAGCCATCTGGTCACCATCGAAGTCAGCGTTGAAAGCCGTTGTTACGAGGGGATGCAACTGAATAGCTGAGCCTTCAATCAAGACTGGTTCAAATGCTTGTATACCCAAACGATGCAGGGTTGGTGCACGGTTGAGCAATACAGGGCGCTGTTTAATAACTTCTTCAAGGACTTCCCAGACCTCGGGCCGATTGCGTTCAATGAATCGTTTGGCACCTTTGATGTTCGAAGTGTAACCGTGCTTATCAAGGCCGGCGATGACGAAAGGTCGATAAAGTTCGAGCGCCATGGTCTTGGGTAAACCGCACTGATACAACGCGAGGTGAGGCCCAACAACAATTACTGAACGACCTGAGTAGTCAACGCGCTTACCGAGCAAGTTACGGCGGAAACGCCCTTTTTTACCCTTTAACATATCGCTCAATGAACGGAGCTCGCGACGACCACGTCGTGAGAGCATACGCCCGCGCTGAGAATTGTCGATTAGCGAGTCGACAGCTTCCTGAAGCATTCGCTTTTCGTTGCGCACAATTACATCTGGCGCACCAAGTTCCAGCAACCTCTTAAGGCGGTTATTGCGGTTAATAACCCGGCGATAGAGGTCGTTCAAGTCAGAAGTGGCAAAGCGACCGCCATCGAGCTGCACCATTGGGCGCAGGTCGGGAGGAATCACCGGCAAAACGGTCAGAATCATCCATTCGGGGCGATTGGTGGAACGGCGGAAAGCTTCAACAACTTTCAAGCGGTTGGTAGCTTTCTTGCGTTTTTGTTTGCTGCGGGTAGTGCGGGCTTCGTTCCACAATTCTTCAGCCAACGCATTCATGTCAAGGCGTTTGAGGATATCGTGGAATGCTTCAGCACCCATATCGGCTTTGAAAACCTGACCCCACTTGGATTTGAGTTCGCGATAATGGGCTTCGCTGAGGAAAGTGAAGGGTTGCAATTCATACAAAACATCGCGTTGTTTAGCGTTCGCGGTTTTCGTGATCTCTTCTTGATCTTCAAGTTGACCACGAATGGCTTCCATCTTCAGTTCGTATTCAGCTCGCAAGGTCTCTTTTTCGATCTTCAGTTGTTCGACAGACTGATCTCGGGCTGACTTGAGATCCTTTTCGACATCTTCCATCAATTGTTTGACGATTTTCTGGACAGAGGAAATGTGCTTGGAGGTGACCTCTTCGTTGGCTTTAACGACTACCTGGCTGCCGCCTTCTACCGCAAAAGTGATGTCCTTGCGAATGGTTTTGCCAGTTTTTTCTTTCAGCTCACGCTCGAGTCGTTGACCTTCGGCAATAACCGGTTCATAGCGGTTGGTGACCTGCTCATCATATTGGGCATTGATCAGGTCCATCTTGGCGTCCAGCTGCTTGAGCAGAACATCGCGGGCTTTTTTGGTTTCAGCTACTTGACCGTTAACTTTTTCGATCAGTTCGCGTTCTGAAACGCTAATTTCATCTTCGAGTCGTTTGAGGGCTTTTTGGCGGGCATCTTCATCAACATAGGTAACGATATATTGTGCAAAATACAGAACACGATCAAGGTTTCTGCGTGAGATATCAAGCAGCAAGCCCAAATACGAGGGAATTCTTCGTGTGTACCAAATGTGCGCAATCGGAGCAGCAAG
The DNA here is from genome assembly GCA_049657925.1 of Anaerolineaceae bacterium. GTDB lineage: Bacteria > Chloroflexota > Anaerolineae > Anaerolineales > Anaerolineaceae > Mesolinea. Next base: position 55,338 of record JBASOE010000042.1, on the reverse strand, counting down.
GTCGATATGACCCATGCGCTCACGACGAACAGAAGATCGTGTAACTTCAACACCGCACTTCTCGCAGATGATCCCTTTGTAGCGAGGGTTTTTGTACTTACCACAATAACATTGCCAGTCACGGGTAGGTCCAAAAATGGCTTCGTCAAACAGGCCGTCTTTCTCTGGGCGTAAACGACGATAATTGATTGTTTCTGGTTTTAGGACCTCCCCATAGGACCAGCTATGGATTGTATCTGGGGATGCCAGATTGATGCGTAAAGCTTTCATACCTTTTGATTCCACTCAAACCTCCAAATCCGATGAGGGATTAATTAACACGAAAAAAAGCCGGGAGTGTCATCCCGTAACTTTTTAGGTGCGTTTTCGCTCAATTTCAAAATCAAATTATAAACCCACAGGCAAAAAAGTCAAGTCAAAACCACTCATTTGTCAAAACCACTCATTAACTATGTTTTGGTGTCTCCAGATCATCAGCAGATGCATAGATGATTTAAATATTGGTGGTTATCTTTTGAGGGGTATTTCCAGACAGAAAGTGCTTCCCTCGCCCAATTGGCTTTTGACAGTCACATTGCCGCCATGACGGGTGGCGATTGATTTGACGATCGCCAAACCTAAACCTTGTCCGCCGTTGCCAATTCTGTCATCGTCGTCTACGTGGAAAAATCGCGTGAAGAGTTTTGGTTGATCCAGGGGCGCAATACCCTTACCGTGGTCTTGTATTGCTATGCTTAATACATCCGTGTCTGTAGAAGCCTTCACCAGAACAGACCCACCCCGGTTGCTGAATTTTACAGCGTTTTCCAACAAATTGAACATAGCTTGTTGCATCATCACCCGGTCAGCATTAATATATCCAACACGTAATCCACTAAGATCCGTGTTGATGGTTACCTTACGTTGTTGGGCTGGTAAAGTCACCATGTTGACCGCTTCACTGATAATTTCCTTAATCTCAAACACAGAGTAATGCAGCGCTTCCTCATTGTCGAGCTGCTCCAGACTCATGACCTTACTCACTAACCTGGACATGTTCTCGATCGTCCCCTGGATGCGACTGATATATTTTAATTGCTCTTCGCTGAGGTTGCCAATATTTTCGAGGAGAGAAACGTACCCCCGCATCAAATTCAAAGGTGCGCGCAGGTCATGGCTGATGTCAGTTACAAATTCACTCTTTTGTTGGTTGACTTTCTTTATCCAAGAGGTATCTCTCAACATTAATAATTTGCCCGTTTTCTCGCTGTGTGTCTTGAATGGTCGGACGTTGACCTCAAACTCTTTACCTGTTCCGAAATGGATTGAAGGTGAACGAGTTTGAAAAGAGCGGTCGTTTATGAGTGTCTGCAATTCAGGCAAACCGATTACCTTTCGCTCTCCCGAGCCACGCAATAGTTCCTTATTCTCTTGGGCTAACTGCGCTGCTTTCTTGTTCAAGTAGTAAATGGAGTTATCAGATTCCAATAGGATGACCGGATCCTCGATTGTGTCAAAAGCTGCCAGCAATTGGTCGCGATCAATCTCAACCGGGTTACTGATCGGTTTAACAGCTAAGGCAGCTTCAGCACGAGATGCGAGCTGTTCGTAAAAGCTAAGTTCCTCCCGAGTGAACCAGTGAGTTTTCACAAAACCAACCCACAGCATGCCCACCGATTGACCATCAATAGATAGATTTAGAGCAATCAATGATTGAGGATACGGAGAATCAGCACTGAGACCGAAGTATTGATCTATTTTCAGATCGCTTAGAACCAGTTGCGGTTCTTCCCCCAATTTATCAAGCACCATCACGTCCAAATAAGCGTACGCACGGGTTAATTCGCCCTCGCCCAACCACTTCTTTAACGGAGGTTTGTCACTTCCCCTCTGAAGATCTTTAATCACAATTCTGGCTGATTTGGAATCTTTGCCTAAACATGCCTTTAGAATTGCTCCAAGTACACTATCAAGGTCCTTGAAAGCAAAAGTGGCGGGGTCGAGATCAACCAACCTGGCCTGGTGCTCAGAACTAAACTGGGTTTGCTTCTGAAGCCGCTCAAAAGCTTTGCTCAAGCGCAACTCGTCTCTGCTCAACCTTACCTGTTTTGAAGGCACCTCAAACTCTCCACGACTGACCTGCTCGATGGAGGTTAAGGCAAAATTAACTGGATCAAAACTGGGGCGATTCTTTAAGTAGGACGTTGGAGTCCATTCATCGGGGAAATAAAACTTAATCGCCAACGCTGCAAAACAGCCAATGCTGATGGCGATGGCAAAAGAAATGGAGAGATTGAATACATTCTCAGCCAATCGTTGAAAGTTTAGCATGCCAACACTGAGCAGGCTTACGAACTGATTTAGTAAAATCACCAAAAAACTGACAGCGAGTGCAACTAAGCTGGCAAGTAAAACCACCGAGTTTGAAACCTCGGTTGCTTTGTGTTTCAACCGATCAACCGCCAGAACAAAAGCCAGCATCGCTGATGCATAAATCAGCCCATTGAGAGGATCCTGGTTGAACATACCTGCTTGCAACAAACCAGTAATAACTCCCAAAAGCAAAGTGGGTAATAAGCCGATTAAACCTATTCCACTGAATAGGGGAATAAGTCCAAGTGGGAAGCAAACGACTGCGACCAGCGTGCCCACTGAAGTAGCCGCTTCAGATCCTTTGATGATGAATCTCCCGATAAACGTCACCGGAATCATGATCAATAACGTCAAAAGCAGCCATTTTGACTCCTTTTGAGTAAACAGATCACTGAATTTAGCATATTTATAAACCAGGAAGATTAAGACAGCCAACAATACTACGAACAGAAATAAACTACCGTAGCTTACCAAATCTTTTCCTTCAGGCATACCTGAATAAAACCCAAAAAGTCTTTGAGTCGTCACGTCAAAATTATAGCATGTCCGATTTAATCTCGGACCGCATACTCGCACGCATAATTCTATTAACCTCCCCTAGCATCCTGCAAACAACCTGTTCGACGTTCAGACCATCTGTTTCGATGATAATCGCGTCTGCTGCTGGCTTTAATGGAGCGTGCTTGCGGCTGGAGTCAAGTTGATCTCTATGTTTGATTGAGGCAATCACCTGCTCCAGGTCTAAAATGACACCGCGTTGTTTTTCTTCTTCAAAGCGTCGCTGGGCTCGCACTTCCGCTGAAGCGTTTAGGTAAAACTTCAAATCTGCTTGCGGAAGGACAACAGTTCCTATATCTCTGCCAAGCATCACAATGTTGCTGGCTATGGCGATGCGTTGTTGCTGCTTTGTCATTGCCCGGCGTACGCCCTTATAAGCGGACACCTCGGAGACGAATCGGTTGACCGCGTCAGTCCTTAACTGCCTGGTGACATCCACCCCATCTACTAATACATCAAAAGACCTGCCGTCATCTACCGTGGAAAGGACAACGTCGATCTTGATCTTTCTGGCAAGTTTGACAACTGTTTTTTCGTTCAAGGGATCGATCCCTGCTTCCAGGGCGGCTTGCGTTACAGCCCGATACATGACGCCGGTATCCAAACAGATAGCACCCAGTGCCTTCGCCAGCAGCAGACCCACCGTGGTCTTCCCTGAAGCGGCTGGTCCGTCTATGGCAATGGTCAATTTGCTTGATTCGAGCGGTGTCGCTTTAATCATGCTAATTTCCTGAATAGAAAGAATTATCTACCCATAAGTAGTCTTGATTCTTCACTGTTGGCATGTCTGTACCAAAAATACCAGCGACAAAGCTCTTGAGATCAATGTTTGCCCAATCAATTTTCTCGTTGCCAGTGAAGACCATTCCACGATAGTTACTTTCAATGCCAGAACCAGGTGTATCCGTTGCCGTGATGATCACTTGAGGTTTGTCTTCTCGCTGCTGCGGTCTCAAAGCAGTCAGGTTACGTGTGAGCCATTCATAAGGTGCATTTGGCAAAGTATCTGCTCTGAACAACAATTCACCAGCCTCGAATTTAGCTGATTCTTTAAATTCATTCAAAAGAGTATTGAGTACTGTGTCCGTGAATACTGATGAGTTCTGCCAGTGTAAGGCTGACTTTTCAGGTGCTGCGAGGACGAGTCTGAATGTTCCAGCGAGGGTACCAGCAATCAAAACCACTCCCAGCGAGGTCAAAGCAGCCCGTTTGGCTAGACTTGAGGACCACCCTAAACCAACAAAGCCATGCGCGAACGCATATAGTAATAGTCCAGCCAATATCGCAAGACCTAACCCAGTGGTATTGTAAGTAGCATTCGCCCAGGTTTTTGCTACGATACTTACATAGACGAACAGAGCTACCCCAAAAACTACTAATGGAAGATAGATTGTCCCTTTACGCTCGAGTAATTTTCCTCTTCCGTTGAAATTGTTGATACCCATTGACCATATAATGATGCTAAAAGGCAAAAGAAATCCAGCATTAAAAATAGCGAAAACAAGGGCGAAGGTGGCTACTTCTAACCAAACCATCCGATGAGGTCTTGTTTCGTTCGTCCTGGATCCAATATTTAGCCAGTTCCAAGCAAAAAGAAACAGTGGGACGAGGCAGTACTGTAAAAGCAGGAAAGCAAATCTGATCAGTTCGGTTGGTTGCCAACTACGAAGAATATCAAATGAAGAAGTAAGGAAGGAGCCAATGTCGCCAAGCCCTGACGGGTTTAGAAAAAAACTCGTCGAGATCAGGATAAGGGTAATTAACAAGGAGGAGCCAAATCGGATTAAGCCATATTTTTCTATGCGCAACTCTTGAGCGAATTGTGCAACTTTAGAAGTTTCTTGGCCCGCAATGAGAAATCCCAATATTGCGAGGATGGAAAGCGGCAAAGCGAAACTCCCTGAGAGCCACAGGCACGCCGTCACCACCCCTGCCCAAGCCCACCGCCGCAGTCTAATCAGGCTGATCAGCCAAAGAAGAGCAGCAGTCGCAAATATCGGCGAAGCGATCGTGCGTGAGAAATAGGTGATTGCGGGAACGAGTGCAAAGGCCACGCTAAGTGCAAGGACTTTCTTAAAACCAAGCCGATCCCGCCATAGTGTTGGTAAGAAGATTAATGAGCTGCCGGCTGCAATCGGTAAAATCCTTACCCAAAAATCCGCGTTTCCAAAGACAAAAAACAAAACTGTAGTCACCCCAGTGTAAACAGGTAATACGGATGCCACTCCAGTCTGACCCTGCGCGACCCGAGCGGATAGCAATGCCAGATTTGCTTCGCTCTCAGATATAGGGATTTGAGAGAGGTTTACCAAACGTAATAAAACGGTCAATCCAAATAACAACCAGACCAACACCGGCCAGAAGGTCTCCAGTTGGATTTGCTGGGTTTTAACTCTTTCAGTTTCTTCCAAACTTGTCACGGGTTGGTCACCTCAAAAATCCTGACATTGTTAGATTCGAAAATTAGTTTTGTGTACTCGACAAACTTAATTTCTTCCACGTTATAGGTACTGCGTTCAAGCTCGCCGACATAAATATACCTTATGTCATACCGCTCAATAACCTCCTTAGCCCTTTGCCAATCATTTGTGCTGTAAAGGGTTTCAAGGTCAGCCTGCCGGCTGCCAATTTCCTCATAACCGCCACGCCATTGCGCTTCATGTCCTATCCAACCAAGTACGCTGGGCATACCGGTAAAGGCCGAAATAATGTTGTAGGTTGTATAGCTGCCTCCACTCTTGGCTACAGCCTCAGCCATCACGCCGGTCGGTGCCTGCTTAAGCCATTCGATGGCGTTTGCTTGATCCAGATTACCATCACCGATGCTCTTGAAACCGTCCAGGGTGATTCTTTCTGGATCGACACTGCCAATTTTGGAAGGCAGCGCAACAGCCGGATAAACCAAACCTCCAGCAAGCGCAATCAAACTGATCACTGCCAATGCGTACCGCCATTGTTTGCGGATGATGTTGGAAAGCAGCCAAATTGAAAAAAGTGCCAGAATAACCACAACAACAATGTCTCCAGACATTGTGCCACCGTTGGTTAAGCCAGGTTTTGCGATGATTACCCCTATAATACCAACGATGACTAACAGCCAAGGCATCATCTGATCATAAAAACGGCGGGGTTTTTCTGGGTTTAGCAAGTAGATCAAGCCAAAACTGGCCGCTATCGACCAAACCACCCAAGCCTGGAAGTAAAACTTGAAGATTGAGTTCATCCTGGAGACAAATTGGTCACGTAGAAAGACGAATTCAGGCAGCAAGGTCATCAAGCCACCCAATAGCACTAATAAACCAACAAAAACGTAGGTAGTGTTCGTGGAATTCGCTGGCTGTTCCTCTGACTGAAGATTTGACCGACGAAGCACAAGGCTCAAAGCCAGGAAAGTCAGGGCTGCTAAAGTCAGCCACGTCCATGGGTCCTTCAACCTAACCAATATCGCTTGCAGGAAAACACTCGCGTTTTCAGTCTGACCATAAAGCTGCTCCACCATCTGTGGCTGGTCAAGGCGGGTGTTGATCAGCCATCCCAAACCCCACGAGCCAACAAACAAAGCCAGATTGATTCCCAAAGTTGCCATGGCGGCCAAACCAAAATTAATACACTTCCTGGCCTTTATGACTTTTACCAACATAAAAGAAATCATCGGGATTAGTAAGGGTCCAAACATAATCCAGAAGTACTTACCGCGCGTGAAGAACACCAAACTCGGCAGTATTCCGCCGGCTTGCGAGGAAAATCCCAGGTAAAAAGGAAGATAAAAGACGATTGAACTTACGCCAAAACCCACTCCTAATAATATCAATTCCAGCGTTCGACCACGCATACCTAATTGTAGGTATCGCCGGTAGACAAACGCTACACATACCAGGAGTAGATAAAACGGGAAGTCCCATGTATTCATGAAGGCAATACCGCCCAGCAAAATCGGGATAAACCAAAGCAAATTACCCTTGATTGGCACCTTTAAACCAAGCAAGTTGGTTTCACCCTCCCAACCGCCTGAAAGCGCGTTCAACGCTTGTGAGATAGCCATCAGTACAAAGGGCATTCCCAGAAGATGCGGGTGAATATCGGACAGAAGATAGGTAAAGAAGGGAAATTCATCGATCACTTCGAGTCCTTCGCCCTGCAACCGAAAATCCTTAACAGTACGGCTCGCAGCCCACCATTGCCAGGTGCGTTCCGGTATCCAATTACTTGTTGTCGGGGCGATCTCAAGGTCTCTCAGGTCCAGCTTAGTCCAAAACTCTGACTGTACTTCACCGGATGCCGTTTGTTGACTGAGCAGTCCCCGCTCGTGCATGACATCAAATACCCCATGCCAATTCGAAACCACCAGAAGCATGAGAGGCGCGATCAGCGCGGCGTTCAGCATCCAGGGCTTGATTAGATTCTTCGAGTGACCTTGTGCCTTCCAATTGGCGATTAAGTCAATAAGCAGACCATAAACTGCCAGGGCAGTCATTGCGAACCATGAGCTGGAAATGAGGTTGTAGCCGATTGATGAGATTACTCCAGATAGCCTGATCAGCATGGCGGACATAACATAGCCGAAGTAGTAATACGAGATCCCAAAGCCAGAGAGCCAGGGATCCAAGGGGGGGAAGCTGGGAGAGCGAAGGATGCCGTTGATAAAAGCCATCTCCATGAACTTCTCTGTGTTAACTATATCTGGGTTCAGCGATCGCACTAAACTCCATACTAAAAAAGTGATCAGGAATAAAACTTCAGCACGAACCATCAATGGTTTGTGTTCTGCGAACCAGATCTTCAGTTCAGCGCTGTGTTTGAAATATACAAACCCGTTAATGACTGCGAGTGCGATCAACACTGTCAGCTGACCGGTCAAATCGTTTCTTAGCAATCCCAAAGATACCAAAAGCCAATAAGGAAATGCCCACAACAACAACCCAACAGGTCTTGCCAAAGCAAAACCGCGTGTGGGCAATTTAGAGAACAGCACAAAAGAAAGCGGAAGGTTAATAAGCCCAATTACAGAAAGTGCTACGTACCAGCGAAAGATGTCTATCATCTCGACCTCACCTGGTAAATGGTTGTATCCTGATCCTGATAAGCGACATCCCAGAAGATTCCTTCCAGTTGCCTGAACTTTGAGAAGTCAGCTTCCGGGTAAAACGCCTGCTCTACCTGTCCAACTATAATGTATTCCACCTGATACTTTTCAAGGAAGTTACGCATAAACTGCAGATCTCGACTCATGTAGAAAGCGTCAACCTCATCTACGCGTTCCTGGACAGCGTTATTGCTCAAGATACCCCGTTGTTGACGCTGGTGATAATTCCAGCCCACCACATCCGGAAGCCCAGTATAGATGGTCATGCGGTTATTCCAGCGGTATTCATAACCCCTGAATCCCTCCAGTATGACCGGCGACCCTTCAACATTATCCTGAAGCCACAATATCGCGCGATAATCCTGCGACAAATCCATCATCTTGCCCATGTCATAGTTCCAAGCCTGGTTCATAAAGGCCATGCCATCCAATCCAGTTGGGGCTTCAGGAACAATGCGGTCATTAATCTTCGAGATTGTCCCCAACATCGGGAAGAGTAAAGCACTTGCCACCAGTAACACCAGCGGAACCTGGAACAAGAGTTGCGATCGCAATCGCCACTTTGGAAGGTCCCTCAACAACGTCACCAAAGCTGCACCTGTGACCATCGTAAAGAGCAACCAAGCTTGGATGTAAAACTTGAAGACGGTGTTCATGCGACCGATTTCGCCTTCAAGAAAAACAACCTCAACCATCAGTGTCAATAACAGCGCAGTGCTCAGGGCAAAGAAAATGAAACGTTTCGCGTCCGGTTGTTCAGGTATAAGGAGCAATAAGAGGGACCAAACACAGAGCGGTACCGCGATGATGGCTATTTGCACTTTTAACAACAACAGCAACAACAAAGCCAACCCAAAGAATGAACCGATCAGGAGGATGGTTTTCTTATAAGGAGTGAGAGATTTGATAAAGCTGATCGGCGTACGCGCCATCCATTGGTAAGTTTCCCAGGCAAGCCAGACCACGATGATGAACAACATGAGACCCCAATGCATCAAATAAGACTTGATTGGCGTGTGGTCTCCGCTCCAAAAACCTACCGAGTTAAATGCAGGGTGAAAGTTCTCATTGAAGGGTTGATAAAGCATGTAGCTCAATGCCACCAGAATGGCAATTACCGCGACTACCTGCAGTGCGCGCGTCAAGCCTGGATTTAACTTCTTTAGATTGTGTTTTACGGGTAGCCAGTACTTGAAACCGACGTATGCCAAAATCGAAACGTTCAGGATGAGGAAGGTATAGAAATCCCAAGTGTTGGCCGACTTGATCGCCCCAATAATGAGCCCACCCAACAGCAATCCAATCCCCATACCTACTAAGTTTTCAGCTTTTCTTTCTGCCCATTTTCCCTTCGAAAGTAGTACAGATAGACCCCATCCGACCGCAAATATGACAATAGGCATGGCGAGTAGATGGGCATGTAAGTCGGCATAGATGAAGGTAAAGTATGGAAACTCAGTAATCACATCGCCGGGAATAGCCCGGCTGGGGTTCCAATACCATGCTCCCGGATCCATCGGGTACGGGACTTTCTTTAGATACTGGCCAATGCCTTTGACAAACCAAATTGCTTGCTGAACAAAGGAGGCGTCTGGGTTAAATTGCGTCCCTGCCCCAAGCCCTCTAAATACTTCTGATAGCAACTTAACTTCACCCAAATTACCCAGGAATCCCAACAGAAGTGCAGTGATGACGCCGGAGATAGTACTCCACAGACCTATCCTATTCTGCTTATTACCAGATGACACTCTGTTTTGCCCTAATGCGTGATAAATGTTGTATCCAATGCTATACGCACCTATAATTAATAATGAATACCATATTGGCAAAATGATGTTATAAGCACTGGCGGGGATGATTCCAAGCAGTTTGATAGGCATAGCCACCAATAGCATCCCGTAGTAGTAATAATTGATATACCCACCTGCGTACCATGGGTCATAAGGGGGAAAATTGGTGCTTTTGATAATAGCGTTCAGGAATGAGAAGTCCATTGGCTTCTCACCCCCTTTCGAAGGATGCCATAAGTCCGGGTTCTGCACTCTTACCCACAAGAAAAATAGAAAACTTACCAGGGCTATAACCTCGATAACCAGTAATTTCCGCCAGTTCTCTTTGAGAAATTCTCCAATTTGTCTGCGCTTGATCACGTAAGTAAGCAGACTCAGCACCCCCAATCCAATCAGTACCTTGACAAGCAGTAATCGTGTTACCGCGACTCCACTCGAGCCAAGTATAAATGCACAGTAGCCAAAGAGCATAAAACCAGCCAGGCGGGCAAAAGCATAACCCCGATCTTTTAACCCTGGCATGCCTATGAAAACAATTGGGAAGGCAATCAATCCCAGTAAACTGCTGAAGAGATAAAAAACAACCACACTTAACACAGGATTCTGGTTCAATTGAGATTGCCGATCAAATAATTCGGACCACGTGCCACCCTCTCGCTCAATAGCTTGGCGCTCAGGGCTCAGCTCGAGTAAGTTCTGGTCTGTAAGCGTGTCTGCTTCATAGCTATCGGCTTGTTTTGGGGTGAGATACACAACCTTGTTAAGGTCAACCTGATTGAGGTAGTCTTCCACAGTCGCGCGTTGATAAGCATCGGTTTTGCGGAAAATTAGAACTTTGGGGTGGTCGTAGACTGAAAAAGCTTCCTCGGCATACTGATCATTAAAAGAAATTCCAAAAATCTGTGGATAGGCTGTTTGGGTCTTGACAAGTTCGAACCCAAATTTGCCTGCATATTGGCCTGGCTCAGCGTCGTTATAACAAGTTACCAGATCCATCTGGTCTGGACAACCCATCAGACCCCTGTAATAAGCAGAGGTGAGGGGGTAACGCTCGGGTACACGCGTTGTTGTGCCCCATTGGCGATTGGAAGTGATGAACACATAATCCGCTCGTTCCAGCGTGTCCAGTATGCGTTGTTGCTTCGAGTAATCATCCGGCCAGTAAAGTTCCAGATTGAGGTCATCCCGGTACAAACCACTGTCGTAGTTATAGGCTGATAAACCTGGCAAGATCAGCGGCAGGGCATCGTCCCAGGTGGACTCATGCGCAGGAGCGTATTGGTAAATGGCTAACTGGGCATCACCTTTCACAAGTTCAAGTTGAATGCTTATCGACTCAGCCTGGCTTACTATGAGTGGCTGCTCCAGCTCAATCTGGACTGACTCACCTCTGTCATCCCCCAGCGACTGAAAATCAGCTACTACTTGACCGCTGGTTGTACCAGAACTTGAGATCAAGGTTGCCTTCAGAGTCTTTGATCCAGGAGTTTGTGAAAGATCAAGCACAAACGGAAGGCTAAGACTGTGAACCTCTTGAGGTTTTTCTATAGAATATTGCAGTGTGATTGGCTTGTTGGGACGAATCGTTTCAACAAACTTGTTCAAAACTTTGGATACAACGACTCCGTCCTCACGGACAATTTGAATTTGTGGGGATTCGCGCAGATATGCGATCTGATCAGTTCCATTACTGGTGAGCGTGATAAGGTAGGGCTGATTGGAATTTATACGTACTGCCCGTTCGAAGTTAAAAGTCACTGATGCAACTTGCGAACCATCACTTGGCAATAAATATTGTGCCATCACCGTTTCAGAAATCTGTCTACCATCTTCGTACACTTCCAGGCTAAGATCTACCACCGATGTCGCCGGATCGTTCGTCCAAACCTTTGGCAAAGTCAGACTTTGCAGAGAACCATCATAGTCCGATGTAAATGGGATGGAGTAAACCTGACCGGGTTCCATCTGGTCGAAGATTCTAACAGGCACCAGCGTGACTACTTCCTTACCTTCGCTGACTCCCAACAAGTTAATAGGTGCCGGGATATTCTCGTAGATCCATTCACTGGCTTCCACGCGAGTGTGATTCTGGGAATAGACACGCGTGAAGGCGTACGCCCAGGCAGCCGTGCCAACAATAGCACTGATCCCCAATCCGATGCCAAACCCTTTGAGCAGCTTCCGGGAAATGCGAATTTGCCTAAACTGAAAATCTGATAACCTTTCAACCAGTCTCACGATACCCCAGGCCGCCAGCAGTGCGAGCAGAGGATAAATGAGCAAGAAATAGCGCATCGCTTTGACCCATGAGGTCGATTGCCACAGGAAATAAAAGAGCGTCCAGAACCAGATCGGCAGATGTTCGAGTTGCTTATGCTTGATGATCGCTCGCCCCATCAACACAATTCCAAGTAACGCAGCAATGGCGAATGGAAGTCCGATGCCCCATTGTGCCAGATTGGAAACTGAGAAGAACCAGGAGCGACGTGCCCACTGTAGTGCTGGCGGGAAGTCGACATTGCCACTGCTTTGCGCAAGCAGTGACTGCATAGCTGTCAGCCATTTTGGATTGATAGCAAAATTGAAGAAACCAGGTCCGGAAAAGGCGTAAGGCTGGGCGATGCGGAAGACCAAAAAACTCGTAACCGCTGCCAACAAACTGAAACTTACCCCCATCACCAATAATGCATTTCGGTCAGCATCTTTAGATTTGTACGTTCTGATAAGTTCGATTACCGGCAGCAGCAAAGCCAAGCTAACGGCATTAATCTTCGAAGCTGTAGCCAGACCGAGACCCACCCCAAATAGTAAATATGGCCAAATCCAACGCCACGACAAAGATTTGCTCTCCGTGGTGGCTCGATCTTGCCAGCGAAGTCTCGCGATCAAAACCCCGGAGTAAACCGTCAGCATGCCAAAAGTATTGGTAAACGTATCCACTGTCATGAAGTGGGATTGCTGAATTGGCAGAACTGCACATGCATAGAGCGCAGCGGCAACCAGACCGACTTTATCGTTGTAAAGCCGCTTGCCGATCAGAAATACTAAAAGGATGGTCAGCGAATCGGCTAACGCAGAGAGAGTCCTTCCTAAATAGGTGATGCGGTCATAGCCGGTTTGCTCAAAAAACTCACCAAGATACCGGACCAGGAAGATTGGGGCGGTGCCATACACAAAAAAATCGATCCCCTTATTGCCAGGATTCAAATCGCTTTGAGCAGTATCGAAATAGCTGACACCCGGCTGTACTGGCGAGATACGACTAAGCACATCCGATAAGAAACGCTCATCCGGGTGCAAATGCTTGCCTTGGTCCCAATCGATATTATATGTTCGGAGGGCAACACCGCCAACCATAATCACGACCAGCGCGATCAGCGTGACTATTCTTCGCCATCCAGAATTGGTGTGGCTCAAGGGTTTGTCGGCTATTTCAGACGGCATTTTCAGACTGTTTCCTTGGCTTCGTATTTTCGTTCAAATTTTAGCACTGACTGCTGTTTCGAGCTATTCCTCAGCTCCGCGTTCGGCATAAAGATAGCCGATCTCAGGATGTACCTGATTAGGCGTTATCCGGACCTTGTAACCTTTGACAGTCAAAAATTCAACAAGTTTGTGATGATTCTGATCAAGATCGAGGTCATGGTACTCCATGATGATCCGTTGAATGGCTTGCAAAGTATCGGCTGAGCTGGTGAGCATAAAGTCATACTCAGCTCCTTCACAATCGGATTTCAGCAGGTCAATTTGGGTCAAATTATGCTCGCTAAGAAAACTTGCCAGTGTCAGCGTCTCAAATTGGATTTGATCGGCACCTACCCATTCAGCGCTGTGCGTCATAGCCTGAAGAGGCTCATCATTAATCAGGTTCAGCGTTTGCAGGCTGGATTCGCGCCATAAACCCTTCGTCGAAACCTCGACATTTGTAAGATTATTTGCCTTTAGGTTCTGCAGCAAGATTGCAACTGACTGGGGGTTTGGTTCTAACGCAAAAACCTTTCCTCTCGATGCCTCTTTAGCCGCAAGCACAGTAAACTCCCCAATTGCTGCTCCAACATCCACAACAGTCCAATCCGATTGAACTTTTGTCCCGAAGCGTTCGTAAAATCGGTCGAGCACAGCTTCTTTGACCGACCAGGCATCCATTCTGCCACGCACCCACATTTTGAGGTCGGTCTTTGACAACTCGAGCAGCTGTGGTTGATCATGTTTGGCATATAGAAATAGCCGAACGAGCTTCCACGGGTGCTTCACACCTTTAAAAAGGGTCCAGATGGAGTTGAGATAATATCCAAATTTCTTGATACAGCTCACATCACCTCGTCGCGATCAAACATGTACAAGTCCCATCCTCAGATATAGGGTCGGCTAACAATCGTTCAACCATCTCGTAAGGTATAAATGGGTTCTTGTGGTAAGGAAATAAGATCCATTTGCCAAATACCTTCTTCCAAAACAAGTTGGGGAGCCCCCACAAGTGGCCTCGTTCAAGTTTATGCAGAGCCCAGCGTGGGAAGTAATTAAAGTGTTCGACTTGAGAGAATCCAGCTTGTTTGAGGCGCTCGGTCCAGACCTCAGGAGTGTTGAGGTTGTGATGGCGGGCAATACGGTTGAAAAACTGCGAATATCGCTTGGACATGCCTCGCAATCCCAAACGCTTGAACACTTCCACGCCCCATAGGTCTGTGATAAAGCGTTGGTTTGGCACAGTAATAATGAACTTTCCTCCAACCTCAAGTTTGCGTGCGACTTGATCAAGCACGGGTTGCACCTCTGGTATGTGCTCCAGAACTGAATTGCTGATCGCTGTCGGAAAGGAAGCATCTGTGAATGGAAGGGCGTCACCTGCCGCTTGGGTAAGCAAGCGATAAACCTTCCGTGCGCCAGCTTCGGTTAACGGTTGCCACCAGGGATCAATACCGATCAAAGTCAGGTTAGAGAAGGTCACCTGCGCAAATTGTCCATCCCCCGCACCGATGTCCAAAATTGGTTCAGCCAACTCCATTCGCATATAGAAGCTTTGCTCAACCGCGCGGAGCATTGCCCTAAAATAGGGCAATTGAAACATTTGATCTGCAAGTATCTTTTCAGTTTGAACTTGGGTTAATGATTTCATCAGCAAGGACATTCTTAAAAATGGTTTCATACTTCCTGGCAACCTGAGGAATGGCGAATGATTGCAGATACGCTTCAGGAGTCCGTTTTCTTGTATCCGCTTTCAAAATGCTAAGAATACCTTTCGCAAGTGCTTCCGGATCGCGCAGGGGTACGATTTCGCCCATTCCTGTTTGCAGAACCGGTTGTCTGACACCTGGGAGGTCGCTGGTGACGATTGGGGTGCCCTGTGCAAGTGCTTCAACCTGCACAATCCCAAAGGACTCCGTTCGATTTAGACTTGAAAAAGCCAGCACGTCGATCAATGCAAAGAAAGCTATAAACTCTTCGTCTGAGAGAAAACCCAAAGTGACCCACTTATCGCCGAACGGTTGGATCAAGCGCTCAATGGATCGCTGATAGTCTTGCTCCCCTACCACCCCCTGCCACATACCTGCGTGCACCACACGCACATTTGGCATTTCTGCCCAAATAATCGGGAGCGCTGCAGCCAGATATTCATACCCTTTCTCACGCGCCACCCGCCCAGCCAAGCCAATCAGCTTTGTTCCAGGTTCGATTTTCAGGCGTTTTCGCAATCCCTCGATTGTCTCCCGCTCAACTGATTTCAGCTCAATCGGAGTCTCGACCTCAACAACTTTTGCCAGATATTGTGATAGATACTTAGAGCTACGCGCATAATCCAAGGAATTCTGAACAACTGCTTTTGAATTGCTCAAAGTTTTCTTTCCTGCTGCGTTTGTCGCCCAGCCTGCCAATTTACCAAGTAAAACCCCGTTCATCTCAAGATCACAGTGCCAGGTGGTCACAACCGGCTTACCTAATCGTCTGGCGCTCTCAGCAAGGAAAGCAGATTCAAACTGGGGCAAATGTAGATTAACTACATCGGCCCAAGCCAGCCAAATATTCGCGATTCTGGGTAAGCTCAACATCACCACGCCTTTGGAGAGCCTGAGCGTCACTGGAACTCGGACTACTCTGAAGCCTGACATTTTTTCTTCCAAAGCCAGTTTCTTATCGTATGCTGAGGTCAGCACAACCACATCATGTCCTAATACAGTTAAACCTTGCGCCAGGCGAAAGGCGTAGGTGCTCAAACCTGAGTGATAAGGCTCGAAATAGGTCGCACTTATCAATATCTTCAAGATTATTCTTCCTTGATTTCTTGTCTTCGGGATGATCTTGAGGCCAACGAACCGATATTTTCACCCAGTCGCTCCAACCCAATCAATCCAAATAAGCTGGATAGGACGAATTGATAAACATGTAGGATCACAGCCATTGTCAGTGCGGGTGCCTGGTCAACGCCTAAAACAAGATAGGCACTCACCATCGCGGCCTCATACACGCCTAAACTACCCGGAGCTGAAGGTAAGGCAGAGGCAAACGCGGTCGCGGAAAGTACAAAAGCCGGCCACCACCATTGCCCGTTGGGCAATAGCATCCGCTGCAAATAGTAGAACTCGGCCAATGAAAGCATCCAGGATAACGCTAATACTCCGAAGATTGCCGCCAGCTTCTTTGGTTCCGCCAGCACCTCAAACCCTTCCAAAAAACTGGCTAACTTCGGTAAGACTTTGTTCATCCAGAATGGTTTGGTTCCTAATTTTTTCTGGTACCAGCTAAAAAATGGGTTCTTGTGTTTGGAGAGGATTGCTATCACGACCATCATAACAATCATCAATATCCAGGCGACCCACACCACAGTCCGTAAAGTTTGAGAAGTGACCGCAACAGAAATCGTCAATAAGAACAAAGAAGCTGATATAAAAATGTCGAGAACTCTTTCAGTGAAAACTGAAGCAAAAACTTTATAGAAAGGAGCTTTGTTCTTGCCTTCGCCTGTGAGTAATAACCCGCGGCCCACTTCTCCCAAGCGGAAAGGCAGGAAGTTATTTAATAGGTAGCCCGCATTCATCGAGAAGAAAGCGGTCTTAAAGTCGAAATTCTTACCTAAGATCAATTTGATCGCTAATGCCCTCAGCGACATGCTAACAACGTAGACGCCAAGCAAAACCCCCAACGTTTGCCAGGTGTGACCTTTCAACATGCTGAATGCAGACTTGAGATCCTCGAATCTTACCTGTTTGGCAATGAAGTAAAAAGCGATGAAGGTGATGGCGATTGGCAGTAGCCAACGCAATATCTGATTCTTTTTATGCGGTTTTGTAGCAGATGAGTTCATTAATTCTCCAGGCGTAGAATCGCCATGAAAGCTTCCTGAGGAATCTCAACACTCCCCACCATTTTCATGCGTTTTTTACCCTTCTTTTGTTTCTCGAGCAGCTTTTTCTTGCGAGTGATATCACCGCCGTAGCACTTGGCCAGCACGTCCTTGCGCAAAGCCTTCACGTTCGCCCGCGAGATAACTCGTCCCTGAGCATAAGCCTGGATAGGAATAACAAACAACTGCTGGGGGATGATCTCTTTTAGCTTGGTTACCAAGGCCTGACCCTTGTGATAGGCATCGTCTTTATGGACAATAGCAGTGAGCGCGTCAACTGGCTCTTCGTTGAGCAGAATTTCAAGTTTCACGAGACTGCCGGCGCGGTATTCGAGAAATTGGTAATCCATCGAGGCATATCCGCGGGTGCTCGATTTTAACTGGTCAAAAAAGTCGATGATTATTTCCGAAAGCGGGATCTCAAAATTGAGCTGTACGCGATTGACCGCGGGGTATTCCTGACTGATGTAGATACCACGTTTCTTTTTAACCAATTCCATGATCACGCCGTAATAATCAGTTGGTGCAAAAATCTCCAGCGCCATCCACGGTTCATAGATCTCAGCAATTTCCCCTTCGTCTGGTAGATCGGCCGGCGAGTCGATCATCGTCCGATCACCGTTTTTCATGTCTACCTGATACTCCACCGAAGGCGCGGTGAAGACTACGTCCAGGTTATATTCACGTTCAATGCGCTCCTGGATAATTTCCATATGGAACAGACCCAGAAAGCCACAGCGAAAACCAAAATTCAGCGCTTCCGAAGACTCAGGTTCATAGACCAACGAGGCATCATTTAGTTGCAGCTTCTCAAGCGCATCCTTGAGCATAGGGTAATCCTCGCCTTCAGTCGGGTAGACTCCGGCGTAAACCATGGGTTTGGATTTCTTGTAGCCCGGGATGGGTGAATCAGCTGGATTGATGGCAGAGGTGATCGTATCGCCCACACGGCTCTGCGAGACGGTTTTTAATCCGGTAGCAATGTAACCAACATCCCCGGCTTCCAGTCGCTGCACCGGCGTGAGCGAGGGCGCAAATATGCCAATTTCGACCGGGGTAACTTTTATGCCATTGGCCATCATCATGACTTTTTCGCCATGATTGACCGCTCCATCAAACACCCGGATATAAGAAATTACCCCTTTGTAGGAGTCATAATGAGAATCAAAAATCAATCCGCGTAACGGGTTATCAACATCACGGCGAGGAGGCGGAACTTTTTTGGCGATGGCCTCCAGTACCTGGTCAACGTTCAAACCAGTCTTGGCACTGATACAGATGATATCCTCATCGTCAGAGCCAAGCAATGTTTTTAAGTCTCTCTGGACAGTATCCACTGAGGCTGAGGGCAAATCTATCTTATTGATCACGGGTATGATCACCAGGTTGGCATCCAGTGCCAGGTAGAGATTGGCGAGCGTCTGAGCCTCAATGCCCTGCGTGGCATCGACTACCAAAATTGCGCCTTCACAGGCATATAACGCGCGGCTGACTTCGTAATTGAAGTCAACGTGGCCGGGGGTGTCAATCAGATTAAACTCATAATCCAACCCGTCTTTAGCGGTGTAAACCATGCGCACAGCTGATGCTTTGATGGTTACGCCTTTTTCGCGCTCAAGATCCATTGTATCGAGCACCTGCTCTGTCATATCGCGGTCGGAGATAGTGCCAGTCATTTGCAGCATGCGATCAGCCAGGGTGGACTTACCGTGATCGACGTGAGCTATAATACAAAAATTCCGAATTCTATCCATAATTCTGTAGAGTATAATCGGTTTTTGTGAAGTCTTCCGCAGCAAACCCAGCAACTCTCTCCACCCAACGAGTACAATCCGACACGTGAATATGATAAGATATTGAAATGATTAAGACTCTCATAGAGACTCTAAGGCCAAGGCAATGGATTAAAAATATAGTGATTTTTGCTGGGTTGATTTTTGATGGACAGCTGACGCGCCTTACCCCTTTATTGACAGTTCTTGCAGCTTTTTTTCTGTTTTGTTTGGTGAGTGGCATAACCTACACAATCAACGATCTGCTTGACCTGGAGGCTGATCGCAACCATCCCATGAAAAGAAACAGACCCATTGCGTCTGGTCGTTTACCCACCCGCCAAGCCATCCTGTTCGTCGCCTTTCTGGCTTTGGTAACTTTTCCCCTGGCATTTCGGCTCAACCTTTTATTCGGATCGATCTGTATTGGCTACACACTGCTCATGTTGGCTTACTCCAAATGGCTCAAGCATGTCATGTTGATCGATGTTATGGTCATAGCGATTGGTTTTGTCATTCGCGTTGTAGCTGGCGTTGTAGTCATTACCGTCGAGTTCTTCTCTCCTTGGTTGCTGATTCTGACTACCCTCCTGGCTCTCTACCTTGGTTTTGGCAAAAGAGCGTCAGAGCTTAAGTTGCTCGATAAATCGGCGGGTGAACATCGCAAAGTGCTTGATGGCTACACTTTGCCGTTACTTAACCAGTTCATCACCATCATTACCAGTGCCATTCTGATCACGTATGTGCTTTACACCTTTAATGCTCATCCTGATCAAAATCGCTACACCATGATGATCACCATTCCGATGGTGCTGTATGGCATCTTCAGGTACATGACCATCCTGCAAACCAGCACCGATGCAGCCACCCCAGAGGAAGTGATTTTGCACGATCGTCCTCTACAGATATCCATTATTCTCTGGGGGCTGTCTATTTTCTTGATCCTCTACCTGCCAATCTGACTCTTCATGCCAGCTATCTATTTCAAAGCACCTGCTAAATTAATCCTGCTCGGGGAACATGCCGTCGTCTACGGACATCCGGCCATCGCTGTGCCGATCCGCTCTTTATGGCTTAAGGCAACCTGCCAGGCGAATATTCACGAACCGCGTGGCTTTACTATTAGAGCCCTTCAGTTGGACATTGATGGCAAACTGTCGGATCTGCCCAAGGCGCATCCGCTGCAAGTTGCCATATTCATGACCTTGGACCAACTTGGAATTACCGATATACCCTCTGTTCACCTGCAAATTCAATCCAACTTCCCGTTTTCTTCCGGTTTAGGCTCCAGCGCTTCATTGGCTGTTGCTGTGATACGAGCGCTCTCTGATTTTTTAGGGCACCCACTCGATCTGCCCACCGTTAACGCGTTGGCCTACCAGGTCGAGGTCTCAGCGCACGGCACACCTTCCGGGGTTGACAACAGTGTCATTAGCTACAACAAACCAATTTGGTTCATCAAAGGTCAAACCCCTCAGACACTCATTCCAGGCGGCGATTTTCATTTCATCATTGCTGACACAGGCGTCAAGAAGTCAACCGCGGTGACTGTTGGTGAATTGGCCAAAAAACGAAACGAAGAGCCAGCTGACATCAACAGGCATTACGTTGCCATAGAGCAGATTGTTAGAAAAGGCAAAATTGCATTTGAGCATGGTGAAGTTGAGGAGTTTGGTAAATTGATGAATGAAAACCAGGCTCACCTTGCAGCAATTGGCGTGTCAAGTCCGGAGCTTGACACCCTGATCAGTGCCAGTCTTCAGGCTGGAGCGTTTGGCGCTAAACTGACAGGAGGCGGTCGTGGCGGCTTTATGGTTGCGCTCGCGCCTGGCGCTGACACTGAAAGTATCCATCAAACTTTGCTTGATGCAGGTTCCAGACAAGTCATCGATGTTCCCATCCTGGAGTCCACGAGGTACTAATTCATGGATGACACACTCATTTTCATCAAGCTGGGTGGCTCACTGATCACTTATAAGGACCAACCCGAAAGTGCCCGTCCAGAAATCATCGAAGCCTCATTACGAGCAATCCTTACACTTAGAGAAAATAACCCACGGTTACACATCTTGCTGGGTCATGGTTCTGGGTCCTTTGGTCATACAATCGCCAGGCGATACGGTACGATGGACGGTGTGAAGACCCCAGAAGACTGGGTGGGGTTCGCCGAGGTCGCCAAGGCTGCCAAAGCACTCAATGATCTGGTTATTGAGATTGGACAAAAAATCGGTTTGCCGCTCGAATTGTTCCGCCCCAGCACAAATGTGTTGACCTGCAATCGCAAAATCATCTCGTGGAATCTTGCACCAATCCGAGCCGCCCTTCAAGAAGGTACAATCCCGTTGGTTTATGGCGATGTAGTTATCGACACGGTGCTGGGTGGAACCATTCTTTCCACTGAAGAGCTCTTTTTGCATTTAGTTGATTACTTGAAACCTTCAAAAATGCTCATCGCGGGCATCGAAGCAGGTGTTTTTGCAGATTTTCCAAAAAGGTCGTTGGTCATTCCGGAAATTTCTCGTGATGACTCTTTGAGTGGTTTTACTTTGGATGGTGCCCAGACACCAGATGTGACTGGTGGTATGTTGGCAAAGGTCAGATTACTTCAGTCTGCCTGCGCGATAAACCCGGGCATGAGCGCTTTTATCTACAGCGGTCTGGATGCTGAAAATTCAAATAGAATCGTCGCTGGCCAACATGTAGGCACTCAGATTCGATAATTACCTTCCGTTGATGTTAGAATGACTCCCGAGGACTCAGATGATTTACACACGACAACAGCTCGAAGAATTTGAAGATCAACAACTCGCCCCTTACGGAATTCGCAGCAAGGACTCGAAAGGCCGCAAGTTTCCGGAAGAAGAAGCGGATTTTCGTACACGCTTTCAGCGTGATCGTGAAAGAGTGTTGCACACGACTGCTTTTCGCCGTCTGGAATACAAGACCCAGGTCTTCATCAACCAGGAAGGTGATTATTACCGCACACGCCTGACCCACTCCCTCGAGGTGGCTCAAATTGGCCGCTCGCTTGCACGCACATTAGGTGCCAACGAAGACTTGGTAGAGACTATCTGCCTGGCGCATGACCTTGGCCATCCGCCCTTTGGTCATTCTGGTGAAGCCGCACTCTCGCGGCTGATGGCAGATCATGGTGGATTTAATCACAACACCCAATCTGTCCGCATCGTAACAGAACTCGAGCGGCGATATCCTGACTTTCCTGGCTTAAATCTCAGTTGGGAAACCCTTGAAGGCATGGTCAAACACGAAACTGATTATGACATTTCCGAGGCCAACGATTACGATCCGGACCTACGAGGACATTTGGAAGCCCAGATTGCCAATGCGGCGGACGAATTAGCCTACACTGCCCACGATTTGGATGATGGTTTGCGCTCCGGGACGATTACACCGGGACAATTGGATGGCATTGCGATCTGGGAAATCGTCAACGAATCCATTGGCTTACGCAAGACTGAAACGCTCGATGATTTGACCCGTCACCAGATCATCCGTCGCTTGATCGGTTTTGAGACGACTGACCTGATACAATCCATTGATCGTTATCTGCGTAAAAGTGGCGTCAAGTCTGCCCTGGAATTGCAAAAACTGCCTTACAACGTGGTTGGTTTTAGTGAGGATATGTATCGCCGCAATCGCGAACTGAAGGACTTTCTCTTCGCAAAACTTTACCGGCACTATCGCGTTGTGCGTATGGCAACCAAGGCAGAGCGCGTCGTAAACGAATTATTTATTGCTTACCAATCAACACCTTCGGTGTTGCCACCAAATTATCAAGCTCTGATCAATGATCGCGGTTTGGAACGAGTCATTTGTGATTATATTGCCGGCATGACCGACCGCTTTGCGACCGAAGAATACAGCCGCATGTTTCAACCCGACGTTCTGCCATAGAAAAGGATTTATGAACACACCAACTTATCTTACTAACAAGGGAAAAGCTGCCATAGAGATGGAATTGGAAGAACTGAGGGGACCGCGCCGTCAAGCTCTGGCACTACGTCTGAAACACGCTATTGAAATGGGCGACCTTTCCGAAAACGCCGACTATAAGGCCGCAAAAGAAGATCAGGGCTTTCTGGAAGGTCGCATTCAGGAGCTTGAACAAACTCTATCTAATTCGATCCTGGTGGATGAGCCCGACGCGAACAATAAAACCATTCGGATTGGCAATACTATTACTTTCAAGGAAGGCGATGATGAGGAAGAAACATATGAACTGGTTGGGGCAAAAGAAGCCAATGCCAGGGAAAAGAAAATTTCTTATGAATCGCCCATAGGTGCAGCTTTACTAAACCATAAAGTCGGTGACACAGTTAATGTCACGTTACCTCCAGTTAACAACACAAGTTCAGAAGGTTTCAAGATTAAACTAAAGATACTTCGGATTGAGTAGTTCCTTCTATAAACACAAATAACCGGCCTTTAAGCCGGTCATTTTTTATCGTAAAGAATTGACTATTTTTTGACTACGGTTAATTCGAGCGTTGACCGCTGGAAATAACTCTTTTCCGGCAACGGAATTTCGCCATAGACCGTATCGATAATTCTTATTTCCATTCGTAAAGTGGCTGTCTCCAATGCAAATTGGCGTCCAGGTTCAGCCATGACTGGCTCGCCTTTCATTTCCAGACGTTGGCGAAGATTAGGCTCATTGTAAACATGCTGACTCATCAAAACCTTTGTAACGGTCTGCACGTCGTTCTTGTCAAACAGCCATACTTCGAATGCGGAAATTTTCTTGGGCTCGCCTACGCCAATGATGTCAGAGATGCTCACGCCACATTCACCCATAAACTCGCCATTTGGAGCGTCGAAGGTGAATGATTCATCATACAGGTCATCGCCAAACATATAGGTGGTCATAAACTGAGCCAAAGGCTTTTGCTCAGCATTTCCATTGCTGGATTTTTTGTTGTTTAAGAAAGGGATGACCAGCGGTTGGGCTGGTGCTGCTGGTTCCGGGTTTTTAACGGGCTGAGCCATTGCGCGAGCCATGGGTTGGGGTTCAGATTGGTATTGCCCAGGTTGCCCACCAACTCGAATGGGCACGACGTGTGAGCCAGGAGTCGCGCCAACATCAGGCAAAGGTTCGTTTACGGGTTTTACCTTGTTGCGGTAGAAGAAAAAATAAACCAGGGCGGCACCAACCACCAAAATACCCAATAAGACAAAACCCAGCATCTTCAAGCCTGACCCCGAATTTCCTGAGGTGCTGGTTGCCGGTCCTGCCACAATGGGCTCGGTCGAACCAGTCTGGTTTGTATTGGTATTGATCTGACCAGGTTGTATGGCCGCTGAGGATTGACCTGTGACTGCCTGACGGAAAAGCGCGATCATCTCAGCACTCGCAAAGCCTGGGTCTTCACTGAGTAAGCTCAGAGTTTCCTCAGCTTTGCTGCCAAGGTTGGCATAGGCAGCTTGCGCGTCAGTGGGGTTTGCGCGAAGCGTATAAACCACGACCGCATTTCGCAGGTAGTCAACCCTCAGGTCCTCACGCATCGATTCAGCGGTTGTATCTGACCACCGAACTGGCCATACACCCCAACCGATGATTAAACCTAATATTAAGCCACCTAAAACCGCTGTAATGATCAGGTAAGTCGGATCTTTTAACTTTTCTTTGATGATGGCAATGATACTGTTCATAACTGCACCTCTTCTACTATCACTATTACATAATAGTTAAGTTGCAGGTTTTATACCAGTCAATCTTCAACTTTTAGTTCACTGTCAAGGTTGATCACGTTGTGACAGTCATTGCATCTTGCCCGGCCTTTTCCCATCTCAGTAAGTAATCCCCCACAATTTGGGCAGGCTTGAGTGACAGGCTTGTTATTGGTGAGGAAGTCACACTCCGGAAAGCGATTGCAACCATAGAACAACCGCCCTTTTTTGGAGCGCTTCTCGACTAGCTCGCCCAGTTTACATTTTGGGCAGGTGACCCCTGTTTTAACAACGAGGGGTTCGGTGTAATAGCAATTGGGAAAGTTGCTGCAACTGATGAACTTGCCATATTTTCCAGTTCGCAAGACCAAATCACCGCCATCTCTCGGGCAAACTCTGCCTATTTTTTCTGGAGCAATCTTGGTTTTGGGCATGTTTTCTTTGGCATGCTCCAGACTCTTGCTGAAAGGACCGTAAAACTCCTCCATCACTTCTGTCCAATTGGATTGACCTTCTGCGATTTTATCCAAATCATCTTCCATGGTTGAAGTGAAACCGATATCGACCACAGACGGAAAATACTCGACCACCAGATCGTTGACGATGAAACCGATTTCAGTCGGCACAAGCCTTTTTTCCTCGCGGGAAACATAGCCACGGGTTTGGATCGTGGTGATAATAGGTGAGTAAGTGGAAGGACGGCCGATTTTGTTTTCCTCCAGTGCCTGTATTAAAGATGCTTCAGAGAATCGAGCTGGAGGTTGGGTGAATTTCTGTTGGGTAATGAAATCTTGTGGCCATTGCTTTTGACCTTCGCGAAGATCGTTGATCGGCAGATCTACAAAACCATTGGTTTCCCCGTTTTCATCATCGCTGCTCTCTTCGTAGACTGCACGGTACCCCTGGAAGAGTGTGCGGGAGGATTGCGCTCTAAAGGTGTACACATGCTTGACCGATTTTCCTTCGACCTCAACTGTCACGGTCTCGATCAACGCTGATTCCATCTGGCTGGCAACAAAACGCTGCCAGATTAGGCGATACAAGCGGTATTGGTCATTAGTCAGGAAAGCCCTGACTGCTTCAGGCTCACGCATGACGCTGGTTGGCCGGATAGCCTCGTGTGCCTCTTGTGCTGAGGCAGCCCGAGTGCGATACACTGGAGCAGAATCGGGCAGGTAACTGTTGCCAAATTTCCTCTGAATGAAACCTCTTGCTTCGGCGATCGCTTGCGTGGAGACATGTACTGAGTCGGTACGCATATAGGTGATCAGACCATTGGTTTCTCCATTACCAGTGTCAATGCCTTCGTAAAGTTGTTGCGCAACAGCCATGGTTTTTCGGGTCAAAAAACCAAGCTTACGGGCTGCTTCTTGTTGTAGCGTGCTTGTAATAAAAGGCGCGGAAGGTTTTGCTTTGCGCGTGGCTTTCTTGATTGAATCAAGCAAGTAAGCAGCCTGTCTCATATCTTCCACCAGCGACTTTGTAATTGTTTCGTTGGGTAAATGAGGGTCTTTGTGATTGACCTTGAATAACTTGGCGCGATAAACTGCGGATTTGCCATCTGGCTTGAAATCTGCAGAGACAACCCAGTATTCAACAGGGATGAAATTCTGAATTTCACGCTCACGTTCGACAACCAATCGCAATGCTACACTCTGTACACGTCCTGCAGAAAGTCGACCGCGCACTTTAGCCCACAGAATAGGGCTGATGCCGAATCCGACGAGCCGGTCCAATACTCTGCGAGCTTGTTGGGCGTTTACCAGGTCCATATCGATCTGTCGGGTATGTGCGAACGCATCGGCAATCGCTTCCCGTGTGATTTCATGGAACACAACGCGCTCTGACTTGGCTGGGTCAATTTCGGCTGACTCCATCACATGCCAGGCAATCGCTTCGCCTTCACGATCGGGGTCAGTCGCGATAAAAACCTTCTTGCTACGCGCAGCATAGTCTTTAATCTGAGCAACAATGGCTTTTTTCTCATTGTCAATGCGATACTTGGGGGTAAAACCGTTTTCTACATCCACCGACAATTGAGATTTGAGCAAATCCCGCACATGCCCCACCGAGGCAATCACACGGTATTTGTCTCCAAGGAATTTCCCAATCGTGCGCGCTTTGGCAGGGGATTCGACAATCACCAGCTCTTTACCATTGCCCACGACCACAGGTTTTAGCACTGTAGCTTTGCCATTTGTTTTCCTGTTTTCAGTTGGTTTTTTGACAACCTTAATTGTTTTGGCCTTCTTGGTGGTTTTAGCTTTGGCTGACTTTACTTTTGGGGCGGATTTGCTGACTTCAGGCTTCTCAAGGCCTTCATGAGCAGGAGTTGCGCCTAATTTGGAAAGTTTTGATCCACAAACAGCACAAGTGCCCGATGTGATCGGTCTGGCATTGCTAGTAAAACCAGCAATCGGATTAATAATCTCACGTTTCTCTTTACACTTCAGGCAATAAGCTTCCACTAATAACTCCATAAGAAAATGACTGGCCGGACTTGCAAGCGCCTATAATACCATATTCAGTTTTCTGTCAACTTTTCAGGTATGCACAAATTGTCCCCCAAACGGATAAAAAACTTAGAACTTCCAGCTTTGGGTTTTGGAATACTCCATCAAATGATCGCGACTGACCAATCCTTTGAGTTCCATCATCGTGAGCAAGGCAGTCAGTTTCTCCATAGACAGGTCCAGTTTGTTGCACAGATCATCAATATGCAACGCGTCATTACCCAGCGCCACCAAAACCCTTTGCTCTGCTGCATCGGGCAAAACAACTGTACTGGGATGGATTTCCAAGCGCTGTTCCTGAATGTTGAGAAATTCAAGCACCTGGCGAGGATCATTCATCGGGGTTGCCCCATCCACGATCAGACGATTGGTGCCTTTGCTCATTGGCGCAAGCACCGAACCAGGAACGGCGAAGACCTCACGGTTTTGTTCCAGGCTGAATTTAGCGGTAATTAATGCCCCGCTGGTTTCACCCGCTTCTATGACTATCGTTCCTCGTGAAAGGCCGGAAATGATGCGATTTCTGGGCGGAAAGTTGGTCCCGTCCGGCTTGGTGCCAGGTGGGTAATCGCTAATGACAGCGCCACTGGCAGCGATTCGCTCGGCCAATTTGCGGTGTTCAGGCGGATAAATCATATCTACGCCTGAACCTAACACAGCGATCGTCCTGCCGCCCACATCAAGCGCTGCTTGATGCGCAATGCCATCCACGCCGCGCGCCAGTCCACTCACAATAGTGACACCATTGCCAGCCAGGTAAGCAGCGCTATCGTGGGTCACTTGCCGTCCATATTGAGTGACATTTCGCGTGCCGACGATCGCAATAGCCAGATCATCTGCCGGCGTCAGCTCTCCAAGAATATACAACACGGGTGGGGGCTGTTCAATCTGCGAAAGATACTTTGGATAAGCTTCGTCTGACCAGATCAAGGTTTTGATACCTTTCTTCGTCAGACTCTCCTCGAATTTTTCAAAATCAAAAGTACTTCTGCGAGCCAAAACCTCTTCGGCAATCTTGGTCGGGATCCCGGCAGAAATAAAACGCTCCAAAGGAGCTTCCCAAGCCATTTGTAGATTTCCAAAAAATGTCAACAATTTACGAAATCTTGCTGAACCGATCCCTTTGACCTGGCTGAAAGCCAACCAGTATTTCCGGTCAAACCCCTTCACAGCCCCTCCGGGACTTCGACCTCAATGATCCCTTTAACGATATCGATCGATCTCACCACGCTCGGGATGACCGGCAGCAGCCTCTCTTTGCCCCGCTGGTCCTTGATGACATAAACATCGTTTGCACCCGTCTCAAGGATTTCGATCAGCTCACCAAAAGGTTCTCCATTTTGAACGACCCGTAAACCGATAAGCTGATGATGATAGTATTCGCCTTTTGGCAATTCCGGAAGCTCACGTACAGCCACAAAGACTTCCTGATTGGTGAGCAATTTTACTTCCTCGGGTGTTTCAAACCCCTCAAGGCTCAGGAGTAACACACTCATCTTTGGGCGGGCAGCTTTTAGCACAATCAGTGTCTTTTGCTCGCCGAGGTAGAGTTTTCTTCCCGGTCGCATTCGCTTGGGGAAGTCAGTAAGTATGCGCATCTCAATCTCGCCCCTGACGCCGTGTGGCTTCTGCAAAATCCCGACCAACACAAAAGCAGGCTCGGTCGAATTAACCAAGCCTGCTGAATTTGTTGTGATTTCAGGCATGTTCAAAATTGAATTATCCGAAATCAACTACATCCATGGCAACCTGAACGCCATTGCGCGCCGCAACAACCCTCAAGAGGCTGCGCATTGCATTCGCAACACGACCTTGTTTGCCAATCACACGCCCGATATCATCCGGGCTGACCTGAAGTTCGAGGTGAACCGTGCGGCCACTTTCATATTGGTCAACGAATACATCCTCAGGGAAATCCACGAGATTCTTAGCCAAATAGTCAAGCAAGCCGACCAAGTTATCTGACTTCATCAGGTTTAATCCTCAGCGGTTTCTTTCTTGACTGGGACTTTCTTTACAACTGGTGCAACATGCGCGGTCTTTGGGCTTTTTACCCGGGTCTCGTACAATTTGGTTGCTTCAGCAAGCAAGCTTTCCTGCGATTCGCCATTCTTAAAGCGTTCATAGCGTTCGTTGAGCTTGACAACCTTGAACAGTTTCTCAACTGATTCTGAGGGTTGCGCACCGACACCAAGCCAATAAAAGACTCTCGCTTCATCGAAGATGATCGTACCAGGGTTTGTCTTTGGATTGTACTGGCCAACGATCTCTAAAAAGCGACCATCGCGAGGGGCTTCTTTATCGGCAATGATGACACGATAATGGGGCTGGTGGGTTGATCCAATCCTGCGTAAACGAATACGTACCATTTAATCTTTACTCCTAAATATCAAATTAATTGATCAGTACCCTTGCCCGCGCTGAAGGTTGAGAGCATGCTGAAGGGGCATTCCTTCTCTTCGTTACAGGGTTAACCGAATAACCTATTAATATTACCACGTCCACCTGATTTTTGTAATTGCTTCATCATGGTTTGAATATCCCTGAATTGCTTCATTAATCGGTTAACATCCTGGACGTCTTTTCCAGCTCCGGCTGCGATTCTGCGTCTTCGGCTGGCATTTAGCACCCTTGGATCACGTCGCTCACCTGGGGTCATTGAATTAATGATAGCTTCCACCACTTTTAATTGATTTTCTGCTTCTTGAGGGTCGACCTGCTTGGCAACGGCACCTAACTGACCGGGCATCATCCCGAGTACCTGTCCAAGTGGACCCATTTTCTTGATGGCTCTAAGCTGCTTGGCAAAGTCCTCAAGTGTAAATTGCCCACTTAGCATCCGTTCGGCATCTTTGGTGTCTTGTTGTCCTGTATAGGCTGCTTCAGCTTTTTCGATCAAACCGAGAATATCGCCCATGCCCAGGATACGGCTGGCGACACGGTTGGGGTCAAACACCTCCAACGCATCGATACCCTCGCCAGTTCCGAGGAACTTGATCGGAATTCCGGTTACTTCACGGATGGATATCGCAGCGCCTCCTCTGGCATCGCCATCG
The DNA here is from genome assembly GCA_049657925.1 of Anaerolineaceae bacterium. GTDB lineage: Bacteria > Chloroflexota > Anaerolineae > Anaerolineales > Anaerolineaceae > Mesolinea. The sequence continues at coordinate 25,187 of JBASOE010000042.1, read as the reverse complement.
ATCTTGGTAAAGATTAAGCCTGTGATTCCTACTGCTTTACGGAAACCCTCAGCAATATTTAACGCTTCCTGGCCAATCATCGAGTCGACCACCAGCAGAATTTCATTACAACGCACAGCGCTTTGGATGCCAATCAATTCGTTCATGAGTTGATCATCCAGTTGGGAGCGACCTGCTGTGTCGAAGATAACCACCGAGTAGCCACCCCGCCTGGCAGATTCATAGGCTTCCTTGCAGATGCGCTCCGGTCTGGCACCTTCCAGTGTAAATACTGGTACGTCTACCCGCTCACCCAACATCTGCAGTTGTTTGATGGCAGCTGGTCGGTAAATATCCGCTGCGACCATCATGACACGCTCGCCTTTTGCGCGAAGTTGTTTTGCCAATTTTGCAGCAGCGGTAGTCTTGCCTGAGCCCTGCAAACCGACCAGCATCAGGACGTAAGGCTTCTCTCCTTTTAGAGCAAGGGGTTCAGCCGTGCCCAATGTGGCGACAAGTTCTTCGTTAACAATCTTTATGACTTGTTGGGCTGGGTTGAGCGCTTTGGATACTTCCGCCCCTACTGCCCTCTCCTTGACCCGATCGGTGAAGGAGCGCACAACTTTATAGTTGACGTCAGCCTCAAGCAAAGCAAGTTTAACCTCGCGCATGGCAAACTCGACGTCGTTATCGCTCAGTTTACCCCGTCGTCGCAGGTTATCAAACACTTTAGTCAGTTTGTCAGTTAAATTCTCAAACATAAGTATTAATTTCCTCGAATTCCCTGCCTATGATAATCGAAATTTTCGCCAATTACCAACCTCAAAATTAGTAGACATGTGTCTCTCTTTTTCGTTTTGATGGCTGTTTGAGTAACTTTATCTCCTTCTATGTGTTTTCAAAAGAAAAACTGGAGTTCTGTAATGCGAAAAATTGCGATTCTTGTCAACAGCACCACATGTCTGACCCCTTCCGATTACCCAGGCTTGCATATTTATACAGTGCCGCTTTCCGTTAACTTTGATGGCAAATCTTACCTGGACGGTATTGATATTACCCCTTCTGCTTTTTATAAGATGCTCGAGGTCTCTCGTACTCTGCCTACCACCTCTCAACCTAGCGCTGAAAGCTACAATAAATTCTTTAAGAAATTGATCAGAGAAGATTTTGATGTGCTGGCACTCACCCTATCCTCTAAACTCTCTGGAACCTGGGATTCCGCCATGTTAGGCGCCAAAGGATTACCTGAGGGACGGGTCGAAATTGTTGATACATTGACTGCCTCTTTACCTGAAGCGATGATCGCGCTTGTAGTGGCTGATGCGGCTAAGACAGGTGCAAGCCTGCTCGAGTGTAAAAACCTGGCAGAGGACACCGCTGCCCGCACCCATATTTATTTTGCTGTCGACACGCTCGAATATCTACACAAAGGTGGCCGTATCGGTTCAGCAGCTAAGTTTATTGGCAGCGCCCTGGGACTTAAACCCATCCTCACCGTGAACAATGGTTTCGTAGAAGCTCTGGAACGTGTACGCACAACCAAAAAAGCCCACGAGCGTTTGCTGGATCTCGTTGAGAAAGGTGTTGGGCACAAAGGCCGTGTCCCCTTCCTGGGGATCACTTCATCAAATGCCAGTGAAGCCGCACACCACCTGCTCGCTGAAGCACATAAACGCTTCCGCATTCAGCGCGACATAATCAACGAACTGAGTCCGGTGATTGGGGTGCATACGGGACCAGGCACATTGGGTATCGTTTACATCGCTGAAGGATAAGCTTTGATACAATTGGGGAAACTCACCTTGAAAAGAGAGGTTCCTCATGCTCAAGACGAAAACAATCGGCGTCCACGTCCCTGAAATTCTATTGCCCAAGCCTGGGATTGATCTGAAAAAATGGGCTGTAGTCGCCTGTGACCAGTTCACTTCCCAACCTGAGTACTGGGAGTTCGTGTCTGATTATGTTGGGGATGCCCCTTCAACTTTACACCTCATTTTGCCTGAGGTCTGGTTGGAATCAGCTGACGTTAAGGACCGTATCGCGGCCACCAAGGCCACAATGCATCGTTATATGAGCAATGGGATCTTTGATGCGCATCAGGGCATGATGCTGGTGGAACGCGAGGTGAGCGGTGGTACTCAAACAGGTCTGGTTGTTGCCCTTGATCTTGAGACTTACGACTACAACAAGGGTTCACAAACCTTGATTCGCGCCACAGAAGGCACTATCCTGGATCGCCTGCCCCCTCGCATGATGGTCCGGCGTGGTGCCCCTATCGAGCTACCCCACATTCTGGTTTTATATGATGACCCTGAAATGAAGGTGTTGGAAAGTGTTCGCATTCACAGGGATGAACTAAAGGTTGCTTACGATCTGGATCTCATGCAGGGTAGCGGTCACTTAACGGGTCTGTGGGTGGATCAGCCGGATTTGATCGCCTCTGTGATGGATGTGTTGGCAGCCATGATCGAACCAGCTACTTATGCAAGAAAATACGAATTGCCAGCAAATCCCCCTCCTCTGCTCTTCGCAGTTGGCGACGGCAATCACTCATTGGCGACTGCTAAAGCCATTTGGGAGGAAATAAAACCTGGTGTTGGCAAAGATCATCCTGCCCGCTATGCATTGGTAGAACTGGTAAACCTCCATGACCCCTCCCTCCAATTTGAAGCCATCCACAGAGCATTATTCAACGTTCCCTCCTCACTGCTGGAGGGTTTGATTAGTGAGTTGGGCGAATTGGTTAAGGTCTGGCCAGTGGCTGATATTAATGCCCTGGCAGACACAGTAAATGATACAAATGCTTCCTATCAACGTTTTGGTGTGATTACCCCAGATGGTTATCAGGTTTATGAACTCCTAACACCATCCCACAACCTGCCAGTAGGAAATCTACAACCTTATCTCGATTCGTTTCTCAAACAAAACCCGGCAGTAAAGATCGACTACGTCCATGGCGACGATGTGGTGAATTCATTAGGTCGAGCCAAAGGAAATGTTGCTTTCTATTTACCTGCCATCGGCAAAAGTGCTTTCTTTAGGACAATCATCCTCGATGGTGCACTACCGCGCAAGACTTTTTCAATGGGACACGCCAAAGACAAGCGTTTTTACATGGAATGTCGAAAAATTATTGCATCCTAAGTCAATAGGTTCTTGACTTATGGAACAATTGTGCTATATTTATGTTCAAGCATACTGATCGGAGAAACCTATGTCACCTAAAAAAGCTTCCCCTGTTGTAATTCCAGATCCAAATCTCAATATGAATGAGGCCAAAAAAGCTGTACTTGATCGTGCCTTGCATGAAATTGTCAAACGCTACGGCGAAGGAAGCATCATGCGTCTTGGTGAAGCCCATCAGATGCAGGTGGAGGTTATCCCCACTGGCTCACTTTCACTTGATCTGGCACTGGGTGTGGGTGGCATTCCAAAGGCACGCATCACCGAAATTTACGGTCCTGAATCGTCAGGAAAGACTACGTTGTGCCAGCACATCGTTGCTGAATGCCAGGCACAAGGTGGAACGGCTGCGTTCATTGACATGGAACATGCCCTCGACCCAGTGTATGCGGTGAAGTGTGGGGTCAAAGTAGATGAACTTCTGATCTCACAACCGGATACCGGCGAGCAAGCGCTGGAGATCACAGATACCCTCGTGCGCTCTGGTGCCGTCGACCTGATCATCATCGACTCAGTCGCCGCTTTGGTGCCACGATCCGAAATTGAGGGCGACATGGGCAACCCAACCATGGGTGTTCAGGCCAGGCTGATGTCGCAGGCATTGCGTAAATTGAGCGGTGCGATCAGTCAAACCAAAACAGCAGTAGTTTTTACCAATCAATTACGCCAAAAAATTGGTGTCATGTTTGGCAATCCAGAGACAACCACAGGTGGCATGGCGCTTAAGTTCTATGCCTCAGTCCGCCTGGATGTCCGCCGTGTGCAGTCAATCAAGGTCGGTGCCGAAATCGTCGGCAACCGGGTACGCGTTCGCGTTGTCAAAAACAAAGTTGCCGCCCCGTTCCGCGCTGCCGAATTTGACATCATGTACAACGAAGGCATCTCCAAATCCGGTGACATTCTCGATCTTGCCACCACCCTGGAAGTGATCGAAAAACGGGGTTCGTTCTATTCCTATAAAGAAGGTAGATTAGGTCAGGGTCGCGAGGCTTCCAAGAATTACCTCAATCAAAATCCAGAAATCATGAAAGAAATCGAATTGGCTGTGCGTGCCTTGGGCAACGTGGAACAGTTTTCGGGTGCGTTCGACGCCTCAGGTGAGGAAGAGAAGGACGGCGAATACTAATCGCCGCTTTTTCGCTGGTTAATTCCCTGCATAAGTAGTGGCTAACAAAAAGCCCGATCGCAAGTTGATCGGGCTTTTTTTGGAATTCGGTTTAGGTTCCTTCAGTCCAGGAATTGAGGTAGTGAACTTGTTCCGGGGTCAGAACGTCCAGCTTGACGCCCATCGACTCGAGCTTGAGGCGCGCGATCTCACGGTCGATCTCCTCAGGAACATTGTAAACGCGATTCTCGAGGATCGCCGCGTTCTTGACCATATACTCTGCACCCAGAGCCTGATTGGCGAACGACATATCCATTACTGAGGCAGGATGCCCTTCAGCAGCGGCCAGATTAATCAAGCGACCTTCGCCAAGAATGTTAATTGAACGCCCATCGGCCAGATCATATGCTTCCACAAAGGGCCGCACTAAACGTTTTCCAACGGACATGCCTTCGAGCGCGGGCAAGTTGATTTCACTGTTGAAGTGACCAGAATTAGCAACCAAAGCACCGTCTTTCATGACCTCAAAGTCGTCCTTGTCAACGACATTGACATCACCAGTAACAGTGACGAAGATATCGCCAACTTTGGCAGCCTCATTCATGGGCATAACTCGGAAGCCATCCATAACCGCTTCCAAAGCGACCATTGGGTCGACTTCGGTGATGATCACGTTCGAGCCCATTCCACGTGCACGCAGGGCTAACCCACGCCCGCACCAGCCATAACCAGCCACGACGAAATTTTTGCCAGCTAAAAGAACGTTGGTAGCACGTATGATGCCGTCGATGGTCGATTGACCAGTCCCATAGCGGTTATCAAAGAAGTGTTTGGTCATGGCGTCATTTACAGCCATCACTGGGAATTCCAGCGCGCCATCCGCGGCCATTGCGCGCAAACGAATCACACCAGTGGTGGTTTCTTCTGTCCCGCCAATGATGCCGGGCAGCAAATCGCGACGTTCGCGATGAATGGTGCTAACCAGGTCCGCGCCGTCGTCCATCGTGATTTGAGGTTTGTGATCGAGCACGGCACGCAGGTTCTTGTAGTAGGTCACATCATCTTCACCCTTATGGGCGAACACGGGAATCTCATACTGGGCGACCAGTGCGGCTGCCACATCATCCTGGGTGGAGAGTGGGTTCGAAGCGGTCAAGACCACATCCGCACCACCAGCCTGAAGCGCGCGCATCAGATTTGCGGTTTCGGTGGTAACGTGCATGCAGCAGGACATACGAATACCTGCAAAGGGACGTTCCCGGCGGAAGCGCTCTTCGAGGATGCGTAAGACTGGCATTTCTCGAGCAGCCCAGTCCATGCGGCGGCGTCCGCCTTCAGCCAGACTGATGTCTTTAATATTGTAGTTATCCATTAATTTTCTCCAATTTACTTTCCATTATTTGTTGAGTAATTCTAACTGACCATTGTCGTTAAAATAGCGTCTGAAATATGCTTTATAACTTTCGAGTGTGATACGATGGTTTTGTGAGCCACTTCGACCAAGACACAAAGTTGCCGTCACTGTACCCATTTGACCACATAGCTCAAGGTCCAACCCTTCCATGTAACCACGCATGAAACCAGCCCTAAAAGCATCACCCACACCGGTCGGATCGACAATGTCGGCGTCGGCAATCGCTGGCACGTGGCACTCTTTGCCCCCACCAATTATCCTTGCGCCATCTGCCCCCAGTGTGACAACAGAAAAGTGAGGCGTATTGATAATCTCCTCAGCACTCATCCCGGTTGATTTCTGTAGCAATTCGAACTCGTAGTCGTTTACAAACAAACCGTAAGCGTTATGGATGCCGCGTTTTAATGTTTCGCCATTCATACGAACGATCTGCTGACCAGGGTCAAAAAGCATGCGCAAGCGCAGTTCTTTGGCTTCATCGATATACTTCTCCATCGCGCGTGGATCGGTAGGCGAAATCATCAGGTAATCGTCGGAGTCGTAGCCAGAGTCTTTGATGGGCATGTCCACTGAGTCAGCCATCGCGCCAGTATAAAACGAAGCGATTTGCCCATTGCACATATCGGTATTGACGAAGAATGAAGCAGTAAATTTAGTGGGAACCACTTTCACTCCGCTTACATCCACTCCTACTTCCTCGAGGTGACGGGCATAATCAGCAAAGTCCTGACCAGCCGCAGAGTATATCTTAGCGCGACCGCCGAGCATCGCCAGGGTATAAGCGATATTGGCACTAACGCCGCCGTATTGGCGCACCATATCTTCCACGAGGAAAGATAGGCTGATTTTCTCCAGGTGTTCAGGTAAAATGTGATCTTTGAAGTAACCAGGAAACCGCATCAAATAATCGAACGCAATTGAACCAGTTAGAATTATTTTCATGTTTACACTCCCTTCGGTCTAAGCACAGCAAGGCTGTGGAAGAAAGGCGGATACAACACGCCTTGCTCTGTAATTAAACCAGAAATAAGGCGCTGTGGGGTCACATCAAAGGCAAAATTTCGCGCGGTGGCACCCTCAGGTGAAATGGACTCATGGTTGAATTGCAAATTTAGCACCTCAGCCGTATCGCGCTCCTCGATTGGAATCAAGTCGCCGCTTGGGCAAGTGAAATCAACCGTGGAAATCGGGAATACAGAATAGGCAGGGATTAAGTTGTCATAGGCTGCCAATGCCAACATGTAAGTTCCAATTTTATTGACCACATCGCCATTCATTGCCACCCGGTCCGCACCAAAAAGCACTTTATCAACCTTACCAGCCCGCATCAGGTAGCCGGAACTTGAGTCGGTGATGATATCGTAAGAAATGCCGTATTGCTCAAGTTCCCAGGCGGTCAGGCGTGAGCCTTGCAAGCGAGGTCGAGTTTCGTCGACATAGACATGTACGCGCTTCCCCTGTTCATGCGCCATGCGGATTACACCAAGCGCGGTACCATAATCGACGGTCGCCAATGCACCAGTGTTGCAATGGTGTACGATGGAGTCACCATCGGAAATCAACTCTGCACCATGTTTTGCTATGCGCATATTCGTAGCGACGTCCTCGTCAGCAAGCTGATGGGCAAGTGTCAGCAAGGTCTGCTGTAAGTCTTCGGTGGTGCCTTCAAATTTGTTGGTCAACTCCAAAGACTTATGAATGCCCCAACTCAGGTTAACTGCAGTCGGTCTTGACTCATTGAGGTAAGGTCCGGTTTCATTGAGCCACTGCTTGAGACCTGCCAGGTCATTGCCTTTGTATTCGAATGCCGCAAGGACCATACCGTAAACGCCAGCCACCCCGATGGCAGGTGCGCCGCGTACAACCATTTTTTTGATCGCGATGAAGACATCCTCGTGTGTAGCTAATTCCACAACCTGGAACTTCATCGGCAAAACCGACTGATCAATCAGTTTGACGACTTTCTTCCTATCATCCCATTCAATCGTACGCATTTTAACTCCCAAGAAAAGACGCCCTTTGGGGCGCCGCAACAACGCGAATAGTATATCATCGATTCGAGAACCCAAGATTAGGCTAAAACCTTCATAATTGCGTTGGAAAGAACTGTTTATAATCATGGCATGCGCAGAAAAATGCCAGTTCTCAGTTGGGTAGCTGTTACCTTGTTGTTGATGGCTGCCATGTTGACCATCCTGCAGTTGGTGCGGTACTCTACTGTACGCGCCTCATTTCCCACCGGATTACGTGTTGCTGGCGTACCGGTTGGTGGTTTATCTTACGAAGCAGCAGCCAATCGTCTTGTTCAGGTCTACCTTTCACCCATAGACATCGTCTATAAAGAAGCCACAATCCAGGTCAGGCCGGCCATTCTCGGGTATGACCTCAAGCTGGACAATATGCTCGCTGTGGCCGATCGCTTCCGTACCGCTGAACCTTTTTGGCTCGGTTTTTGGCGTTACCTCTGGAATCAGCCAGTCAGTGAACAAGATATTCCCCTGCAATCAGTACGTGATGACGAACGCATGATCAGTTTCCTCGAAAACGAGGTTGCTCCGCGTTATAACGAACCTGCCAGCCCACCTATGCCAATCCCGGGTGAGGCTGGTTTCTACCCGGCTACCCCTGGCAGCAGCATCAACTATGAAGTCTCAATTCAGCGCATCAATGACGCGCTCAGTTCCGCCACCAACCGCACTGCGCGACTGGAATTAATGAGTAATCGTGCCCAGAAACCCTCGTTGGCGATGCTCGATTACATGGTCAAAGGCATCGTGGATGCCTCTCAATTTGATGGGTTGGTCGAGTTCTATCTGAAGAATCTGAAGACTGGCGAGGTGCTCAACTTCACCCACTCGAAACTGGACATGGAACCAGTACCGATCGGCATTGCCTACTCTTCCTGGAGCACGATCAAAATTCCCGTCATCATCTCAATCTTTAACCGCATCGAGGAACCCTACTCGGCGGAAGTGCTTAAGCTGATCGGGCAAATGATGGACCAGTCCAGTAACGAATCGACGGATGCCCTCACCAGGCAAGTCATCGCTGAAAATCTCGGACCGCTCAAGGTGACCGAAGATATCAAGGCGCTGGGTGTTGAGAATACATTCTGGGGAGGCTACTTCACCCCCGGCTCACCACTCTTGCAAGCTTTTACCACCCCTGCCAATCAGCGCAAGGATTATGTCACCGATCCCGATCGCTACGCGCAAACCACCCCTGAGGATATGGGCATTTTGCTCGAGGAGATTTATTACTGTGCCACGAACAATGGAGGTTCCATTCCGATTGTATTTGGTGGCTCAGTCACCCAGGCTGAATGTAAATTGATGATCGATTATCTGTCAAAGAACAAAATCGGCGTGCTCATTCAAGCAGGCGTGCCGGGTTCCACAGTCGTCGCTCACAAGCATGGCTGGGCCTACGAAGTACAGGATGGTTACATCCACACTATTGCCGACTCCTCCATCGTTTACACCCCCAAGGCAGATTATGCATTGAGCATTTTCATGTATCACCCTGTGCAGGCGATCTTCCCGGTGGTCAATGAACTCTATGCCAACCTCTCCAGTGCTGTTTACAATTATTACAATATCGAGTAACGAGATTAATCTGTCAAATTTTTCAAAGTTTCTCGTGCAAAATTTTATGAAGTTGATATAATCTGTTCACTCTCGCGCCTATAGCCCCCCTTTCGTTTGTGGCGGTAAGTGAGGTTGAAGTGAATGGGCATAATTATTGTAGCACGGTTGTTCTAATTTATAATAGATCAAGAGCGGAAATTCAAGAGGTCAAATTTCCGGTTTCGGATATTTGTTAATAATTGAAGGAAGGGTAGAGATGAAAATTTTGATAATTCTACTGGTAGCAATTGCGATCCTATCGGGGTGTGCAAGTGAAATAATTCCTTCTACCAAGCATCCTGATTCCGCAATAGCCGCGCCGTGGGCATTAACTCAGATAGCAGGGCAAACTATGACTCCTTATGCAGATCGAACTGGAACACCGAGATCAACTCAAAAGGCAGTCAAACAAAAGTGGGTAACAACTAAGTCAACATTTCTTTACGTTGAACCCGATTTTGATAGCGACACGAGCGGCGAGTTAGAACTTGGAGATGTTTTAGAATTGCCGATCGGAGATAATTATCTTAAATGCGAAACCTTGTCCGCGCCTGGAATGACTGCAGAAATATGCAACATGTATTCAGCCAGATTGCGAAAGCCCGGTTGGGTTCTAAAAAAATGGATCGAGAAGCAGTAAAATATAGAGTGCAATAGGTAAAAAAACAGAAAGTCAGGTTAATAAATCATGTTTACAAAAAGGATAATTCATGTTTCCAAAACCACAGTTTGATCCAGATAAAAATACATCAGAATCACAACAAGAAGAAAAGTTACCAAAACTCCGCCTGGAAGAATTGCCGAGTGAGACACAGAGAGAGAAGGAGAAGTGGGAAAGAATTAAGGCTGATGAAATGAGAGATGCAGCTCTGTCAGCGCAAACGGCTACCATCCGGACGGCAGAAGACATCCACACCATCAAGGGCTGGGTTACATTTATAGGCATCCTGATAATCATTGGGGAGATAGCGCAGTTGCTGGGCAGCTGCGTTTGATGTTTTGTTGGCATCGCTTCGTCCACTGGCTGTGATCTCCCTGATGTCGGAAATACGTAGCGATTGTTGATATAATCGTGATGGTGGTGTCAAGAACGGAAATAAACCGCCTGACGCACGAAATCGTTTACCACCTGACGCGCGGCTCACCGAGCATTCTCGCGCCTATAGCTCAATGGATAGAGTCCCTGACTTCGAATCAGTAGGTTGGGAGTTCGAATCTCTCTAGGCGCACTGAGTAAAACCCTGCCTGAAAGGACAGGGTTTTATTAAATAATTCATTCCAATAAATAGGAAACCGCATGAAGATCAATCTACGCCATGAATTACCTGAAGACTATCGCACTGTCGAAGAACTAACCCGGGAAGCTTTTTGGAATCTCTATGTCCCGGGCTGTTCAGAGCATTACCTGTTGCATCGCATGCGTGACGCTCAGGCTTTCATCCCTGAATTGGACCTGGTTGCTGAATTCGACGGAAAGTTGATCGGGAATATTGTTTACTGTAAGGCCAGAATCGTTGGTGATGATGGGGTAGACCACGATGTCCTGACCTTCGGTCCCGTTTCTGTGCTGCCTGAATTTCAGAAAAAAGGGGTTGGCAGTGCGCTTATCAACGAAACACTCAACCAGGCAAAAGCTTTGGGCTACAAGGCGGTATTGATCTACGGAAGCCCCGACTATTACCAGCGTTTCGGTTTTCTGCCTGCTGAAGACTTCGATATCCGCACCGCAGACGACATGGTTGCTGCTGCCTTACAGGCATTAGAACTCATTCCAGGTGGTTTGCGAGGCAAATCAGGACGATTTATCGAAGGTGCAACCTTTGAATTCGATACAGCCGAAGTAGAGCCTTTCGACAATACTTTTCCAGCCAAACAGAAGTTGGAAGGTACTCCCTCGCAACAAGCTTTTCTTTCCATCGCCAGTCAGCGAAAACCGCGAACCTGATTTCCGCTTCACAAAACTATCAGATTACCAGTTTTTCTCTCAGCAATGCGATCTCTTCATCGGTCAACCCCAAGTATTGGGTAAGCAAGGAATTGGTATCTGCGCCTAAAACAGGCGCGGCTTTGCGAATTTCACCAGGCGTGCGGCTTAGCTTGATCGGCACGCCTGGAAGTCGAAGTTTGCCTGCGGTTGGGTGTTCAACCTCTACGATCATCTCGCGTGCAAGCACTTGTTCGTTGCTGACCACTTTATCGACCGTGTTGATCGGTCCATTGGGGATGCCAGCTTCGTCAAAAACTTTCTGCCATTCGGCACAGTTCTTGGCCTTGAAACGCTCAGCCAACAAGGGCCTCAATTCTGCATAGTTTTTATTACGCTTGGGATTGGTGTCAAACCGATCGTCATAGGCCAGGTCGAGCTCCAGCAAGCCGCATAAAGTGACCCACAGACGGTCGTTCCCAGCCGCAACCATGATCAGGTCAGTCGTGGTCTCGAAAGGCTCGAACGGAACGATCGAAGGGTGGCGATTGCCGATCGGGTGGGGAATCTCACCCGTCACTTCATACCTCGAGATGGCATTCTCAAGAATGGCCACCTGACAATCCAACATAGCAACATCCACCATCTGACCAAGTCCTGATTTTTCGCGTTCGTGCAGAGCCGTCAAAATGCCGATGGCAAGGAACATGCCTGCATTAATGTCACCAATCGATGATCCAACGCGGGTTGGGACGCCATCCTCCTGCCCGGTGATGCTCATGATGCCTCCCATGGCTTGCACCACACCGTCGTAAGCTGGGCGTTGGCTGTATGGTCCGGTCTGCCCATACCCCGAGGAAGTGGCATAGATCAGACGAGGATTGATTTCTTTCAGGACGTCATAGCCCAAACCCAATTTTTCCATCGTCCCAGGTCGGTAGTTCTCGACCAACACATCGACCTGCTTCACAAAGGCTTTCAGGATTTCTTTGCCTTCAGGCGCTTTCAAATTGAGCGTGATGCTGTCTTTGTTTCGATTGAGGCTCATGAAATAAGCACTTTCGCCATTGACATAGGGTCCATAAGCCCGGGCATCATCCCCTTTTTCGGGCTGTTCGACCTTGATGATCTCAGCCCCAAGATCGGCCAGAATCATGGTAGCGTACGGTCCGGCCAATACGCGGGTCAGGTCAAGCACTTTAACGTCTGATAATGAGCCCATTTCAAAACCTCCAGAGGATAAATAGATGATGAGCAAGAGAATTCCGGAGTCCCATGAAGACTAATCAGGGACTCCGATTCTATGTTTCTAAAAAAGATCTACTCGAGTTCGTCGATAGCGATACAGCGACAGAAAGCGCTTTCGCCGTATTGGAACTTCCAGGGTAGAGTGCCGAGGATCATTCGCTTGTTGAGTACTTTGTCGATCTCACCGCCGATGTTCTCAACGTGGATGATCTCCCAGGGTTTGATAAAGACCTTGACGTGCATGGCCTGATAGAAATCCGGCCAGTGGTAGATTTCATCCAGGGCTTTGCCATAGCGCTGCTTCATATAGGCGTCACAAGCCTCGGCTTCGCGGGGTTCCCAGTCACGGATCTTGGTGTTCATCGGGTGATCGGCAGAGCCACAGTCCACAGCGATATGCTTGATCTGCATCTCTTTAATCCAGTCCACAAAATCCATGGAAGGACCGGGGTGGCGCAACATATAGCGTCGTTCATCGGCTTCAGGTTGGTCAAAACCATAGCGGTGGTAGCCGGTGTTGATGTAAAGGATGTCGCCCTTTTTGACTTCCACACGATCCATGATGTCCTGAGGGGTATAAATGGACCAGTCCTCAGTGATGTCCGAAAGGTCTACGACCACGCCGGGGCCCATCAGTTTGTCCATCTCAAGCGAGGCGATGTCACGGCCTGCGGTGTCAAAATGCAGCGGGCCATCCAGGTGGGTACCCACATGGTTTGAGGTGGTAATGAGCATACCATTGGCGCCGTTGGGGCTGAGGCGTTTGAAGAATTTGACCTGCAGTGGCTCGTAAGTCGGCCAAGGTGGTGAAAGATGACTGGTGTTTTGCGTTAGATCATAAACCTTGAATTTGTCCCAATTATTAATCATTTATCCTCCAATTTTCTAATTACTCCAGGAGACCTTCGTCTTCGAGGAGGTTAACGTACGCTTCCAATGCTTGCTCAAAGCAGGCCATGGGCGGGTTAACAATTCCAGCGCCTACCTGCCCTATACCTGGCACCTTGCCTGCAATTCCAGTGTTGATGACTGGAAGTATTTGCGTTTCGATGACCTTACGAATATCGATCCCAGTCGGAGATCCTCTGAAGTTCATCGGCGGTAATTTATAAGCCTGGCTTTCTTCAGTGGTGATCTCGTACATGTTTGTCGTGTATCGTACTGCGTCTTTGGGGGTGCCTCCGACAAACTGAACAATCGCAGGCGCAGTTGCCATTGAAAAGCCGCCAATCCCAAGCGTCTCTGTGATACAAGAATCGCCGATATCCGGACAAGCATCTTCCTTGGTAAAACCGGGGAAGTACAACCCATCAACAACTTCTGCGGGAGCCTTAAACCAGCGATCACCAAGGGCGGCTACACGGATACCGAATTCGGTGCCATTACGCGCCATGGTGTAGACGATGGTGGAATGCTTTACTTTCCCGATAGGATCCAATGTGGCTTTGGCAGCCGGCATGGAAAGGTTCAGGAAGGTATGATCGTTGCTGTTTAAAAATTCCAAAACAGCAATCTCGTCCTCATTCCTGAAGGAGGTCTTCAGAATGCTGGGGGCTATCTGGCGAATTAACAAAGACGTTGCAGCCTTGTTGCGGTTGTGAACCTCATCGCCCATTTGTAAAGCTTGAGCGATAATGTTCTTGAGATCGATGGGACCATGAATTTGGATGGTTTCTTTAAGGACAGGATAGAGTACTCTCTCCATCCACTGCAAATGCTTGATCACTTCAGGTCCATATGCCCCCATTCGCAACACCTTGCCCAGTCCTTCATTGAGCGTGCAGTAGGCTTTATTTCCGTAAGTTGTATTTTCAATGATCCAAACAGGCATCGAGGCAGTGACAATTCCGGCCATCGGTCCAACTGAGCAGTGGTGGTGGCAGGGGTCAAAACGGATTTTACCTGACGCTGCCAATTCGATGGCTTCGTCGGGGGTTGAGGCAAGCCCTTCGTACATCAAGCCAGCCATCACCCCACCCCGCATCGGCCCTGACATGCGCTCCCATGTGATAGGTGGTCCGGCGTGCAAGATCAGATCTTTGGTCATCCCTGGAATAACTTCGCCAGCCACACCCAAGCCAATCAAGGTCGGTCGGGCAGATTGGATAATTTCTAAAGCTTCTTTATTTGCTTGATCGATTAAGTCTTCCAACATTTATCTCTCCTCTCAACAATGATTTACTTATTTGATTTTAACCGGTCTAACAAACTGGCCATCTTCTTACTGCCGCCAGCTCGAGGCTTCCAATTAACATGCACAGCCTGCACGTTTTGAGATTTGAGATCAGCGTAAAAAGACTTCAAACCCATATTAATGACTTTCAATTCTTGCTTGAATAACTCATTAATAGACATATCAGGCTCCTTTCTGGATACGCTGGAAGATGAGGTCGGTTAGACGAGCCGCCTGAGCGTTGGAAGGCAGGACAATCACACCTTCGGCATCGAGGGTTTCTACTGACTTGTTCAGATTCTGACTGTCCAATTCGGTACCGCAAACAGAGGCTATAACAACCACCTGCTTGCCTTCCTGGGCGAGCCGCGCACGGAACTCTCTGACAGAGTCAGCAACGGCACCAGCCGGATCAGCAAATGATCCAAACCCAAGCACCACATCTACCAAAACGACTGCAGTTCGACCATTGATGTGAGATTTGAAGAACTCGGTGCGTGTTTGCGGATCGATCATCGGATGCGGTCGGCCGCGGGTGAACTGGTCTTCACCCAAGTCGAGGCAGATGTGACCCTGTTCATCAATCAAATTCTCAATGGCCATTTCGGGCACCAGTGGAATATTGGAGTAGATGTTGTAATGGTCGCCCAGCAATTTCATCGTCTCATCGGCTAAAGTGCCACCGGTAAAAAGCGCTCGTAATTCTGTTTGTTCCGGCCTAAGACTGGCGACAGCATCAGCAACAATCTGATCGATCTCATCTTCTGACTTCGAGAATCCATAAAAGTCCTCCGCGGTCAGACCGCGCAAGACCGCAACGGCTTTTCGGGCTGCGTCTTCCAGACTGATGCATGCGATCGCGTCTGCCGCCTCAATCGCTGCTCTATTACCACCAATAAAGTCGATCACCACCGGCTTCGGGCTAGCCTTGGCGATCGCGTAAATCTTGTCAGCTACTGAAGGATCAGGTGGTTTGGAGATCAACACGATTACGGCGGTTTCAGGGTCGGCGATCAGAGCTTGGAAGCTTTGGATCATCATCAAGCCGCCGATTTTTTCCTTTAGGTCACGTCCACCTGTGCCGATCACTTGTGAAAGACCTTCGCCAAGTTTATGAATCTGCACTGTTACTTCCTGGGTTCCTGTTCCAGATGCCCCAACCACACCAATCTTGCCTCGGCGGACAGCGTTGGCAAAACACAACGGCACACCGTTGATTATCGCGGTACCGCAATCGGGACCCATCACCAGGAGACCTTTTTTCACAGCTATTTGTTTTAAACGTAATTCGTCTTCCACTGGGACATTGTCCGAGAACAGCATGACATGCAAACCAGCATCCAGGGCTGCTTCAACTTCCGCAGCAGCTGATTGGCCGGGAACGGAGATGACCACCATGTTCGCACCTGGCATGTGCTGGACGGCAGACGAAAGTGACGGGGGTTGGTAATCTTCTTCGGTGCCGCTGTCTGAATTTTTGTTGATCTGATCCGTAAAAGCGGCCTCAATATCGATCATTTTCACTTTAGCTTCGTCGAATTTCGCAGTGATGAAGAGATCATTTGAGGAAAGACCTTCCAGAGTTGGGGTCATCAAGCCAAGGTTCTTGGTCAACTCCAAATTAAGGTCCGTGCCCATCCCAACCAGTACTTCCTTCACCCCTTCCAACTTTTGTAACTCTCTGGAAAGCAACATCAAAGTGACCGAGTCATAATAAGCGTTCTTTTTTACAATACTTTGTACTGTCATACGATTGTCACAGGCTGCAACTGTTTAGCTCCGACCTGTTCCATTCCTCCTTTCGCAGGATGCAAAATTACGGTGTCGATAAACCACTCGAGGGAACAACTCAACCCCAGCAAAAAATCCATGCCGGAACTGGCCCCTGTCTGACCAACTTCGTTCATTAGTTCAACCAGATCACAGTCAGTCTCAAAAAGGCAACCGTGAATCAAGCGTTGATGACTTTGACTCACCTTTCCGGTTGCAGCGTGTTCAAGCATGGATGCACTGATTGTAGTCGTGCGTGTCTTCGCCAATGCAACGATACCCTGGTTAAACTCGCTGACCCAGGCGAATCGTACTGGTTCAAGAGTTTGACCAATGGCAAAAACGACAAGATAAGCTACCAAAAAGTCATCACAAGAAGGCGTGGATCCCATTCCAAAACCAATTAGATTCCGGGCGGTATTCAAGGCTCTTTGCCATTCCAGACTATGCATTTCATTTACAAACTGAAGTAAATCCTTGGCAATGTAACGGGAGTATGCATCGCTTGCTTCGTCATCAGAATCACAACTATGCGCAGTTAGGCTTTTTAATAGGGGCAATAACCCCATATTGGGTTGGTCCGTTAACCAACCAACTAATTCGCTGCGCATTTGAATGAGGGTTTGCTCCGAGATGATTGCACCTTCGAGTATTGGGGCCGGGTCCCAGACTTGAGCGTCATCGATATCGACGAAGGCAATCGATTTACACCGCAGCAATTCTTCCTGACCCAATGTAACAAGATCTCCCACTTTGACAGACCAACCCAAATCAAGCACATTATCAACGATGATACCCATGGGCATAATGGCGATTCCTGGGGAGGCAAGAGTGATTAACGCGCCATCGTC
The DNA here is from genome assembly GCA_049657925.1 of Anaerolineaceae bacterium. GTDB lineage: Bacteria > Chloroflexota > Anaerolineae > Anaerolineales > Anaerolineaceae > Mesolinea. The sequence goes on along the minus strand of JBASOE010000042.1, from coordinate 7,914 downwards.
TACGATCAAATTGAGAGCATGCTGATAAACCGAATGCACTTTCGCCATGCAGCCTGATTTCCCGGCTAAATAATCGCAGAGATCTTTTGATATCAGACTCGCTTTCAGCAAGTGGTTCATAACAGCATATCCCGGATCCTGATGGCTAACTGCAGCGTAAAAGCTGTTTCTGGATCCTTCAAATCGATGCCGTAAACATCCCGAATACGGTTGATGCGGTAAATGATCGTGTTGTAATGCGTAAAGAGAACTTCAGAAATCTTACGCAAATTCGCTCCATAATCAAAGTAAACTCTGACCGTTTCGAGCAGTTCTCCATCATGTTTCTCATCATAGACTAATAAAGGCTTCAGGATTTCATTGGCATAGTTGAGCATGTCATCGCGTAATTCGGGTATCCCAAAAAGCCTGGTGATACCTAATTCGTTGTAAAAAGCACAGTGTCTCGGCTGTTTCTGCCTTGCGCTCTGCAGGATACGCACAACCTGTTGGGCTTCATGAAGCCCCTCTCCAAGATTTTTATATCCGAGGTAGCACTGTCCAACTCCGATATATGTGGAGAATTCCATTTTTTCGTTGCGAGCCATCTTGAGTAGTGAGTCGCAGAAATCTCGGGCGTGTGATGCTCGCGCCTCCTCTGTGCTGTTGCGCTCAAATTCAAGCAGAAAAAATGCCTCATCAGGCTTTGTTGCAGGAATAAATTTTGGTCTGGATTGCCTCTGAGCCTGGCTGATAATACCGAGAAGGACAAGCCTGCTTTCAGTAGTCCGGCGAGAACTGAGCATTGATGGGTGAACAGCATCACCATGGTTGATACGAAGCACCAGGCACTGGTGATAAGCTTCGGGGTTAAAGCCGAAGTATTCGGCATCACTGATCGCTTTGGCTTGCGATTCAGGTGAGTTGCTCATCAGTAGCTCGAGAAAGTTGTTTCGATGTACATTCTCTCGTTCAGAAATCGTCACCCGGGTAACAGTGTGCAGCGCGATTAACGAGGCTGCAGATTCGATGACGAATAAATCCGAATCGCCAATATTGGAGTTGATGTCCCAAATTATGATTCGCCCATAAAGATCATCATCAAAGTAGATCGGAATACTGAAGCGATTAACAATCTGGTCATTAATAAGATCGTTATCGGTACGCATTTCTTGCCAAACTTGATCTACGGACTGGTCGCCATTGACCGCCTCCATTAGAATCCGTTGATCGAGTTGCTCCTGTAAGACATCATCTCCACAAAAGAATACGTGTGATTTAAAGATCTCGTCAACAATCATAGTTGGAGCATTTACAAGTGAATAAATCAGTTCAGCGATTTTTTCATGACCGCCATGTCTAAGCATGACATCCTTGACCTGATTGTTGAAGGTATTGATCTTTTCAAGTAACCTGGTTTGTTCACCAATGATGTAGGTAAAAATTCGCTTCATGAGATCGCCGTACGATACATCTGTCGGTATCTTGATAATTGGAAATGGCAGGCGATCTGCTGTATCAATAACAGATTGAGGTAACTCTTCAATGTAGCGCTTAACCTTGATGCCCATCCCACAAACGCCACGTTCAGCCAGCATTGGCAACAGTGTGTTAAAAGCTTCAACATCATTAGCCAGGGAATAAGCTGTGGTTAGAAGAAATTCGCCTGGACGTACCCAATCAACGATATCAGGCACTTCCATGACATTTACAGAAGTAATTTCATTACTCATCCCCGCGCTGCCTGCGAGCACTTCTGCTCCAACAAGTAAATCGATATTGAGGATGTCTTGCAATCGAACGGTGAGATTCTTTTGCATGTTGATTTTTGGTTCCTTTACAGTATTTTACACAATTTGAAGTTCAATTTCATTGTAAAGTGAATACAACAACTTGAAATAATCGGTAGTAATTTTATAATCTTCGCACAATGCAATATTTGCGTAAATTTTGTATCATTTAGAAAGTCATTGTAGTTCAAATGGATGGATAAACCACATGAACTTACTCGAACTTACTATTGAAACATTTCACCAGGCTCTTCGAAGCAATCAGATTACATCTGAGCAACTGGTTCGATTCTATCTCGACCGAATTCAAAGATTTGATTCAAAACTATCCAGCATCATTTGCTTGAATCCAACTGCCCTCACCCAGGCTAAACGCCTTGACGACTACTTCTTAACGACGCGGGAGCTGATTGGACCTTTGCATGGCGTTCCTGTACTGCTAAAAGATAATATTGAGACAGAGGAAATGCCCACCACAGCCGGCAGTCTGAGCCTGGCTGGTTTCTGCTCTGGCAAGGATGCTGAATTAGTGCGTCGTTTGAAAGAGGCCGGCGCAATCATCCTGGCAAAAACCAATTTGCATGAGTTTGCCATTTGGGGTGAATCAATCAGCTCGATCAAAGGTCAAACACGCAACCCCTACGACCTCACACGAACACCAGGAGGCTCCAGTGGTGGCACCGGTGCGGCGCTGGCAGCAAATTTTGGTCTGGTTGGCATTGGAACGGATACGATCAACTCTATCCGCTCCCCTTCGAGTGCCTGCAACCTGGTCGGCATACGTCCAACCATGGGCATCGTGAGCAATGACGGTATCGTGCCATACTCGCATACTCAGGATACAGCCGGCCCAATGGCCCGCACAGTCGCAGATGCTGCTATAGTTCTCGGTGTCATCAGCACACTAAATACTGAAACCCCATCTGTACGATCTCCCCGATCAGGTCATTGGCGAATTGGAATTCTCAAGTCATTTTTTGGTCAGCTTCCAATAAATGAGGAAGTTAACCGGGTGATGTCCGAGGCCTTGGCACAGTTTGATGATTTGGGTATCGAGTTGATCGAAATCGATGAAAACATAGATCTTTCAGATTTGCTGAATAATATCAGTGTGCATCTATTTGATCTTGTGCACGATCTGGATGCCTATCTTCGGCAAGTTGGAACACCCATGAAGAGTGTTGATGACATTTTGGCAAGCGGACTCTACCACTCTGGTATTCGCGAAAACCTATTGAATGCCCGCACGTTAAGTATCAACAGCACAGGCTATTCAGATCGCTTAAACAGACGGAAAGCATTACAGGTTCAGGTTCGCAATATTCTGGAAAGCAAAAACCTCGACGCATTGATCTTCCCCCATCAACAGCAGCTTGTCTGCAAGGTTGGCGCTTCACAATTGCAACGCAACGGCGCTTTGGCTGCTATTACAGGTTTTCCGTCTATCTGTGTGCCAGCTGGTTTCTCTCAGGTCACATCTGACGCACCCATCGGTGTGCCAATTGGTTTTGAATTGGTCGATCTGCCTTATAATGAGCCGAATCTAATTGAAATAGTAGCTCTTTATGAACAGAATTGCCCAAAACGTCAACGCCCTTTGGAGGAACTCTGGCTGTAAGAATACCCAATTTACTAAGTATTATTAACACAAGATTTGTGAGTCATCACAACAGGATGTTTATTGGGAATATGTTAGAATAATGTTTAATTATCTATTATCATCGCAGGCTACTCACCTCAATTTTTGCCAGCAAGATGATGCTAAAAATAAATCGCTCTGTCGGTGATTTAGTCAATTAGGAGGCTTTTTATGCTAAGTAGATTTGAATATTCTAAGCCCCACAATCTCAACGAAGCAGTTCAAATTCTCAGTAAGGAAGATAACTCCTTTGTGCTGGCCGGCGGAACCGATCTGATGATTCTGCTGCGCAGAAACATCATTGATGCCAAACACATTTTGGATATCAAATCCCTTCCAGAGACCCTTGTGTTTGAGTTCATAGAAGGCGCAGGACTGACCATAGGCGCTTCTGTTGTGGTCAATCAGGTAGTTGATTCGGAAGTGGTTAGAGCGAAGTACTTCGCTCTGCATGAAGCGGCGTCATCTCTGGCATCCTTCCAATTACGCAATCGCGCGACGGTGGTTGGAAATATTTGCAATGCTTCACCTGGCGCGGATCTGCCGCCTGCCTTGTTGGTTTACGACGCCATGGTGAACATCGCAGGTCCGGATGGCATCCGACAGGTCAAGTTACATGAGTTCTTTACGGGTGTGAAGCGGACGGTTTTGAAGCAGGGTGAGTTGGTAGTTTCGGTGTTCCTGCCGGATCCAGTGGTGGGGCAAAAGAATAACTACGAGATTGCTTCGCAGGCTCGCAACCCCGACTGCGTTGGGGCTGGTGACAGGATGGAGATGGGCTGGGGAGGGATGGGAATGGGGGATCGAAGTACTTATCTACGCCAGGCGCGGTTGAAGGGGCATGACCTGGCGACTGTGGGTGTTGCCTGCCGAGTCAAACCGGATGGCAAAGTAGCGATCGCGATTTGTGCTGTCGCGCCAACCCCGTTACGGCTCTTTGAACTTGAAGACAAGATTAACGAGCGCGGCCTTTCTGAAGAAACGGTTTTATGGGCTGCGGAAGAAATCAAACAGCACATCAGGCCGATCACGGATGTACGCTCCTCGGCGGTTTACCGCCTGCAGATGGCTTCCGTACTATTGAAACGCGGCCTTCTTTCTCTTTTAGGCAAGGAGGGATAGCCATGGACAACGCAAACGATTGTTCTATGTATACCGAGCATGTGGAATCTGGCAAGCGAAAAGTGACGCTGACATTAACGGTCAATGGCAAGCTGGTAGTGCGTGACGTCGACCCGAGCATGTCTCTTTTGCACTTCCTGCGGGATGGGCTGAAGCTTTTTGGCACGAAGGAGGCTTGCGGCGAGGGGGAATGCGGGGCTTGCACGATCATCATGAACGGCAAGGCGGTGACTTCGTGCATCATCCTGGCGGTGGAAGCGGAAGGCGCGCAGATCACCACGGTGGAGGGGCTGGCAAAGAACGGCAAGCTTTCCATCCTGCAGCAAGAATTCATCAGCCAGGACGCGCTGCAGTGCGGTTTCTGCACGCCTGGCTTTTTGATGTCTGCACGGGCGCTGCTGGATCACAACCCTGATCCTGCCGACGAGGAGATCATCGAGGTGCTGAGCGGAAACCTGTGCCGCTGCACAGGCTACATTCCGATTTTGGAGGCGGTAAAACGCGCAGCAGTCCGTGAACGAAAGGAGCTGGGACTCTAATGGACGAGAAGAATTACCAATCGAAGTACAAGCGTGTCGGTCAGCGTTACGATCGCAAGGATGCGAGCGAGAAGGTTACTGGGCAGGCTGTGTATGCGTATGATATGGAACTCCCAGGTATGCTGCATGCCAGGTGCCTGCTTTCGCCGTACGCGCGCGCGAAGATCGTGTCGATCGATACCAGCAAGGCCAAGGCGCTGCCTGGGGTGAGGGCGGTGCTGACGGGTGAGGATTCGGATATCAAAGTCGGCCTGTATATGCAGGATAAGCTGGTGTTGTCGAAGGATATCACGCGCTACCACGGCGATGTGGTGGCGGCTGCCGCGGCGGATGATGAGGAAACCGCAGAGCGTGCCATTTCGCTGATTGATGTGGTGTACGAACCGCTTGAGCCGGTGCACAACGTGGACGAGGCTTTGGAAGCCAAGACGCTGGTACACGAGGACATTAATGAGCTGAAGCATTACAAGGGGGTCTTTTTCCCGCAGAAGGATTCGAATATCGCCAGCTGGAACAAGAGCAAGAAAGGCGATCTTGAAAAAGCGTTTGCGGAATCCGACCTGGTGGTGGTAAACGAATTTTCTCTGCCTGCGGTGGCGCATGTGCCCATGGAGACGCATGTGGCCATCGTTCAGGCGGATCCTTACTCCAATAAGATCAAAATTTGGTCTTCGGCGCAATCCCCGTTTGCCATTCGCCAGATCATGGCGGATAGCTTCCACATTTCCGAAACGGACGTTGAGGTGCACATTCCTTTCGTTGGGGGCGGCTTTGGCGGCAAGGCTGGCATTCATCTGGAACCGCTTGCCACCCTGCTTTCAAAGGCTGCTGGCGGCCTTCCGGTGAAGGTTAGGGCAACGCGCGAGCAGGAGTTCAACCAGCTGCCCACACGGGCTGGGATGCGCGGAAGGCTGAAGACGGCGGTGAACAAGGACGGCAAGATCACGGCGATTCAAGCGGTATACGACTGGGATAGCGGCGCCTACGCAGACTATGGCGTCAACGTGGGCAAAACGGCGGTGTATTCCGGCATTGGCCCCTATGCGGTCGAGAATGCCAGCATCGATTCGAAGACTATCTATACGAACAAGGTGTTCAGCACGGCTTACCGCGGCTTTGGGCATCTCGAAACGCATTGGTCGATCGAACGCCAGATCGACATCCTTTCGCAGAAGCTGGGGATCGACCCGTACGAGTTCCGCATGCTGAACCTGCTGGGGCCTGGTGACCACACCATGAGCGGCGAATTGGTGACGGAGAGCACGGGCAATGTGAAAGAGTGTTTGACGGCGGTGGTGAAAGAGATCGGCTGGACGGGGCGTAAGACGGAGGAGGAACGTCAGCGCGAATGGAATACCGGCAAGGTGCGCGGCAAGGGGTTCGCGGTGCTGCAAAAGGCGCCTGCGATGCCTGCAAACACGGCTACGTCTGTGATCATGCAGATGAACGGAGATGGCCACGTTAAGATGATGATCGGCGCGGTTGACTTCGGACAAGGCGCTAACACGGTCATGGCGCAAATCGCCGCGCAGGAACTGGACATCCCCATCGAACACATCGAGGTGATGTCCGAGATCGATACACGCGCCAATCCCTACGATTGGAACACGGTGGCCTCCAAGTACACCTTCATGGGCGGCAATGCGGTGATCAAAGCCAGCCGAGAGATGCTGAGCAAGTTGAAAGCGGTGGCTGCGCAAGCGTTGCAGACCGAGCCTCAGAACCTGGCGCATGCCAACGGGGAGGTGTACCACGTGCACAACCCTGAGCGGCGCATCCCCTATAGCAAGCTCGCCATTGGATACCAGTATCCGAATGGTACGGGCATTGGCGGTCCTTTGATCTCGAGCGGTAGCAGCATCGCAGATGGTTTGACCAACCTGCACCCTGAGACCGGCCAGGGCTCACCCGCGTTGGTGTGGACGTTTGGCGCGCATGCGGTCGAGATCGAAGTAGACGTCGAGACGGGCACTATTGACGTCCTCAAAGTTGCTTCAGCCTTTGATATTGGTCAGGTAATCAACGAAAAGACAATCTACGGCCAGATTTGCGGTGGGGTCATGCAGGGATTGGGTTCGGCGCTGCTGGAAGGGTACAAATTCAGCGCAGACGAGAAGCTGATGAACCCCTCCTTCACGGATAACAAGATCCCGACCATGAAGGACATGCCAGTGGAGATCGTGCCGATCTACATCGAGAACCCGCAGCACAACGGGCCTTATGGGGCACGCGGCGTGGGTGAGCATCCCATGATCTCGGTGCCATCGGCGATCGGCAATGCGGTGTATGATGCCTTGGGAATTAACTTTCACGTGCTGCCTTTGTCGCCTGAAGCGATCGTGTTGGGTATTCAAAGTGGTAAAAAATCGATCCTGTGCACGGATGTGGATTGTTTGCCTGGACGGTGATACCCGTCCGATTCACGGCAAGGACAGGTAACTGATAGCTGATAGGAAAAAAAAGTGATTGCTGATTGTTATAGACCGAAAATTCTAATCCCTCGTAGGGTGGGTTCCGCTCTTGAACCCACCAATGCCGTAGCCCGCAGGATTGCCTACGAGCTCGTCTTCATCTTTGTGTCATCCCGACGCAGGAGGGATCTGGAAGTTGACTTTTGATCGGGTAGGATCGTTTTCGAAGAGCAAAAGAAGCAGCCCTTGCTTTGAGCTAACAGCTACGAGCTATCAGCTATCAATTGTCCCTCGTAGGGTGGGTTCCGCTCTTGAACCCACCAATTCCTTAGCCCGCAGGATTGCCTACGAGATTGCTTCGCCGGCTCGCAATGACGGGGGATTGCCCCTGGTAAACGAGGGCAGGCAAGCAGCACAAACAGTCCCTCGTAGGG